>JBKJWG010000001.1:0-3618 GCA_046716985.1 Anaerolineales bacterium
GGGATGGGCACATCGGGTGTGGCGGCGCGCTGCAAAGGCGCGTCCAGATAAGCGAAAGCATCCTGCGCGATGGTGGCGCAGATCTCGGCGCCGAAGCCAACGGTGTGGCCGTCTTCGTGCGCTACCAGGCAGCGGCCCGTTTTCTTCACGGAAGCCAGCACAGCTTCTTTATCCCAAGGGGAGACAGTGCGTAGATCGATGATCTCAACGCGGCCGCCAAAAGGATCGGCGGCTTCGATGCAGCGATGCAGCATTTCGCCCCAGCTCACCACGGTCAGCTCGCTGCCGGGTTGCACGATTGCGGCTTTGCCGAAGAGCAAAGCGTATTCGTCGCCCGGATAGGGGCGGCGCGCAGGCGGCGTGTCATAGAGCGCGCGGTGCTCGAGAAAGATAGTCGGGTCTTGCCCGCGCAGCGCGCTGCGCAATAAACCGACCGCGTCGGCGGCGTTGGAGGGCATGGCGACGCGCCAGCCAAGGCTGTGCGCGTAAATGGCTTCGCCGGAAACTGAATGCCAGGGATCGCCCGTCTTTTTGCTATAGCCGACCGGGATTCGGATGACCACCGACGCGGCGAATTTGCCATGCGTGCGCCAGCGCACCCAGCCTGTGTCGTTGATCTGCTCGGTGGCAGGGTCGGCATATTTGCGGAACTGGATTTCGGGCAGGGGCGTGAGGCCAGCCAGCGCCATGCCGTTGGCGCGGCCGATGATGCCTTCTTCGGAGAGCGAGGTGTCGAAGACGCGGCGCTCGCCATATTTCTTCTGCAGGTCGAGAGTGACGCGATGCACGCCGCCACGCGGGCCGACATCTTCGCCGAAGACGAGCAAGCGCGGGTTCGCTTCCAACTCTACTTCCATCGTGCGCCGGATGGCTTCGGACATATTGATGCGCGCCCCTTCGTTATCGGGCTGCGTGCCCAAAGTTAGTGTGGGCTTTTCCAGCTTTGGTGGCACCTGAGCGCGGTGCTGGCCGCTGGAGAATAAATGCAAAGGACCTGAATAAAGCGGCGGGTTGGGGTTGGCCTCGGCCGCGGCGAGCTGCTGATGTACGTCGTTTTTGACTTTTTTTGTCAGCCCGTTCCAATCAAAAGATTTTCCCAACAGGTTGCGCATAGCCACTAAAGGATCTCGTTTTTTCTCTTCCTCTATCTGTTTCTTACTCTTATAAGCAGTCTGGTCCTCGCCGAAGGTGTGCCCGGTCAGGCGCGGCACTTCGAGCCGCAGCAGGGTGGGACCCTTGCCGCTGCGCACATAGGTGACCGCTTGTTGAACTAATGCAGCCGTTTTTTGCGGCTCGGTGCCAGTGCCGCTAATAATGTTGAGGTTCTTGAATGACTTTAGATTGGCGGAAATGTCGCCGCCCGGAGTTTGAAAACTGCGCGGCACCGAAATACCGTAACCGTTGTCCTCGATGAAGAAAAGCATGGGCAGCGAAAGCGTGGTGGCTATGGTGAGCGCGGCCCAGAAGCCATTGGTAGCTACAGATCCATCGCCGCCCAACGCCACTGCAATCGCCCCGTTCCACTCTTTATCTTTGAGCTCTTGCTGATAATACGTAACTGCTTGCGCCCAGCCGGCCGCGGGCGTGTACTGAGCGCCTACGTCGCCCGAGGAGGGCAGAACTGTGACGCCGCGGCGCGGCGGCATGGAATAGACCACGCCTACGTCGCGCCCCTCGGAGGGGGATCCGGTGCGCGCCATGTCCGCGGCGAAGACTTCTTGCGGCGTGAGCCCGGCCGCCAGCATGAACGGCCGCGAGCGGTAATAGACCGTGGCGGCGTCGTGGGCATGCGTCATTTGCAGGCCGAGCAGGATCTGGGAGAGTTCGTGACCCTTGGATGAAAACTGATAAGTGATTTTAGCGTTGGGCGCTAACTCCTGCTCCTCGATCTCGTCGATGGTGCGCGAGGTGAGCATGAGCCGCGCTACCAATGGCCAATCGACCTTCGAAGACGCGGCTTTAGATTTCGGTTTGCTTTTCTTTGTGCGCTTGGCGGGCATGTCTGTTGAATATTATTCGGTGAACTCGATCTCGAAATCCAGGTTTTCGTTCCAGTTCTCATCACGGCGCAATTCGATATTATCGAAGGGCGCTTCTTGCTTGGCGGCGATACGGTAGCGCCGCACCAGCTCCAGCATAGCCAGGAAAGTAACCACGACGTGCAAGCGGCCGGGTGTCTTCTTGACCAACTCGCGGAAAGTAGTGACGGTCTTGTTGCGCAGCGCGTCGGCGATGACCTTGATCTTTTCGCGGATAGTGACGCGCGGCGGAGGCACCAAGGTGCGCAGGGGGGCGCGCAGGTCTTCGCGTGTGAAGACTCTCATGGCTGCGTTGTAGACGTCGTTCATGGTTGTATCGCTCAGGTCCAGGCGGCCTTCAACTTTGGGCGGCGGGGCGGTGCGCACGTAGCTGCGCAAGTTGTCCTCCTGCCTTAGCCTGAGTAACGCAGCCAGGTCCTTGAAGCGTTTATAGAGTAGTAACTGCTGCACCAACGCCTCACCGGGATCTTCTTCGTCGGGATTGCGCACGACGGGCCGCGGCAGCAGCGCCTCAGATTTGATTTGCATCAGGCGAGCGGCGACGACAAGGAACTCGGACACGCGCTCGGCGCGCAGTTCCTGCAGCGTACGCATGTAAGCCAGGAACTGATCCGTGACTTCGGCCAAGGCCAGCTTGGTGATATCCAGCTCGGCGCGCTCGATGAGCTGCAGCAGCAGGTCGAGGGGACCTTGATAAACCGGCGTATCTACCGTGTAAGGTTGGGGGGCGTCGCGGTGCAAAATCGAGAGCACGCGGTCATTATACTCGCGAGGTAAGATGAGCAAGGATTATGGCGTCAGAGTAGTAGAATAATCTGATTGGAGAATAAAATGCTTAGTGAACCTATTCATGTAAGCGACGCGGCCTTTGAAAAGACCGTTTTGCAATCTGAAATGCCAGTGGTCGTCGATTTCTGGGCGCCCTGGTGCGGCCCGTGCCGCATGGTGATGCCCATTCTCGAACAACTTGCCAAGGATTATGCCGGCAAGGTGATCGTGGCCGAAGTCAACACGGACGACAACCCGGAGTGGGCGGGTAAGTACGACGTGCGCGGCATCCCGACCATGCTGTTCGTGGCCGGCGGCAAGCTAGTCCACCGCCAAGTAGGCGCGTTGCCCGAGCCGATCTTGCGCGATCTCTTCGAACAATTCGTCGAAGTGACCAAGCCCAAAGAAACTGAAACTGCCACTGAAAAGGCCGGAAACTAATCCGGCCTTTTTCTTTATAATCCCATAGTGCTTACATGGATCGCGGCCGGCTTGGCTGCCGGCCTCCTAGTCAACTATCTGTCCGACACTCTGCCGCAAACGCGGCGGCTATCGCGGCCGGTGTGGCTCAGCAAAGAAAAAGGTTTGCTGGCTTATCTGCTCGTGTCACGCGTGCTTTTTGTGCAACTCTTTTATCTCGGCGCGGCTCTTTACTTACAAGAGAGCCCGCCCTCCAATTTTCCCGCGTATTTATTCTTTACGATATTGGTTTATTTTGGCTTAGTGACCGTCATCGACATCGAGCATCGCATCGTCATGCATCCGGTCAGCATCGCCGGCGCGCTGCTGATAGGTGCGATCGGCGTTTGGC
>JBKJWG010000002.1:0-11905 GCA_046716985.1 Anaerolineales bacterium
CTGCTGCCCAACCGGCTGCACCAGCCGCCACGACCAACGGCTCGGGCAACGGCGTCGGCCAGCAGGCGGCGCCTGTGGCCGCGGAAGCCCAAGGCGTCCAAGTCGAGACCGGCAAGCGCAAACGCAAGCGCCACAAGAAGCATTAACCCTCTAATCTTGTCATTCCGAGCGGCGCCATATGTCCTTACCGGGACGCCCAGCGCGGAAAGCGAGGAATCCGTGGAACCTACTCTTCCAAATAACCCTGTAACTTATTCGAGAAGTCTTAGCTAACAGCTAACCGCTAATGGCTGAATTTCACGTCATCCCCACTGGCCGCGTCTGGGTGGACCCCGGTGGGCCGTTTGGTTTAGTGCCGCGCACGCTGTGGAGCCGGGTCCAGAAAACCAACGAAGATAATTTAGTGCCAATGAATTTGAATTGCCTTCTGATCATTTCAGAAGGCAAAGTGATTCTGGTGGACAATGGCTTGGGGGACAAACTCAACGAAAAAGGCATCCGGCAATGGGGGCTAGAACACCCCGAGGGGACCATGGCCGAGAATCTGGCCAAGCATGGGGTAAAGCTGGAAGACGTGAACATCATGCTCGATACCCATCTGCATTCCGACCATTGCAGCGGAAATACCACCTTTGCCAATGGCAAGGTGGTGGCCACGTTCCCGAACGCAGAATACTGGGTGCAGCGGCTCGAGTGGGCCGACGCCATGCACCCCGACGAGCGCACGCGCTCTACCTATTTACACGAGAACTATGTGCCCATTTGGGAGAGCGGCAAGTTTCACTTTCTGCATGGCGACACGCAGGTCACCAAGGAAGTGCGCTGCGTGGTGACTCCAGGGCACACGCGCGGGCACCAGTGCGTGCTGGTGGAAGGCGGCGAGCGCCCCCTGCTGTATGTGGCCGACCTGGCCAGCTATGCCGTGCACATGGAACGCCGCGCCTGGGTCACCGCTTACGACGTGGAACCGCTGGAGAACATTCGCACCAAAGGCTACTGGCAGCAATGGGCGCTGGAGAAAAAATCGCTGCTGGTCTTCGAGCACGACACGACCATGCCATTGGGTGAGCTGACGAAAGATGATGAAGGGAAATTGAAGGTGAAGGCAGTAATCGCAGGGCAGTAACCACTAGTCAGGGACCATATACGCATGCCGTGCGCTGGACGCATCAGTCTCATAGAAGAATTGGCTAGAAGCAAAATTATGTCAAGCGCCTTTTCTAAATTCGAAAAAATATTTCTATTGTTCATTACCTTGCTATCGATGGGCTTGGTGCTTGTCGCCACCTCTCGATACGGACTGGGACTTTCGACTGATAGTGTTTACTACTTGTCGGGGGCAGACAATATTGCTGCAGGGCGCGGGTTCCTCGACTTTAAGGGGTTTCCGCTCACGTTATGGCCCCCACTTTTACCATTCATCATCGGTTTAGTTTCCAAACTAACAGGCTTTACCACTTTATTGATAAGCGAGATTGCAAATCTGCTCTGCTTGGCTCTTATAATTTTTAGCGGGGGACTCCTACTAAAAACTAGCGCTCTGGATAAAAGGTATTGGTTTTACATTGGTACGTTTTCAATTTCTATTTCTGTGTCACTTATTTCACTCGCAAGCAACATAGTAACTGACCTTAGTTTTATCTTGTTTTCAATTCTGTTTCTTCTGACGATGAAGAGTTATTGCAAAAACAAATCACGCAAAGCCCTATTATTGATGGCACTCATTGCGGGGTTGTCTGCGCTTCTGCGATGGATTGGCGTAAGTTTCATATTGATTGGGGCGGTGCTAATATCAATCCAAAACTGGGGAAGGTGGAAACTTTGGTTTAAAGACAATTTAATATTCGGATTTTTGGCTTCGTTACCATTCGTCCTCTGGACCGTTGGCAGAAATTATTCTCTGACCCACAATTTTGTTGGCCACAGGTCAATTGCCGATATTGATCCATTTGGAAATCTCGCCTTTTCATATGCGCGAATTTCCCAATGGTTTTTGCCCAATTCGATTACAAAGCGCGTTGATATTTTCATTTTCCTGTTCATTGGAATACTGATATTGGCACTAATAAACAAGCGCGGTGAAATCAAAAAATGGGGCGAAAGTTTATTCGGCAGTTCAAACATTGTTTTTCTAATCTTTATCCCCGTCTATTTTGTCTCCATGATATTTACCACAATAACAAATGATCACACGGCCCAATACGATGATCGCTACCAGCTTATTATCTTCCTGCCTTTACTGATCATCCTGTTTATTACGATAGAGAAACTATTATTGCTTCGGCTTGCGAAATGGAATAGATTGGCTAATGTTGCAGTGATTGCCCTATTAGGTGTTTGGCTTTCCTACCATGGTTTTCTGACATACCGATTCATCCAGGCCTCCTTGGGCGAGGGCGTAGCCTATTACAATATATATAATGTAAGAGACTATCGCCAATCCGGTTTTATAGATTTCTTGCAACATTATGAATTTATTGAGGACATTCCTTTTTACAGTAACAATGCCTCTGCCGTTTATCTTTATACAAAAAGGCAGGTGGATAATTCCTCTAACGACACGATTAGCTTTCTCGCATCTGATGAATATTTAATGTCCGAAGTAATTTCTTGGCCTCCAGAAGACATGGCATATTTAATATGGTTCACTCCTAATTTGAAACGGAATTATTATTCCCCCGCGCAACTTGAAGCCGTTTCCAGCCTAGAATTAGTCCATTCGGAACCGGACGGCGAAGTTTATCTTGTTCGGCCCAAATAAATTATGGCTATTTTTGATATGCATAGCTAATCGACACGTCGTTTCCGTGATCGAGCACGTCGAGGATCTGATCGCCGATTTGGATCAGGCGCTCAATGCAAGCTAAGGCGCGGCTTGGCAATAGGGGCAGAAATGTGTGCCACGCTGCCCGACTGTGATGCGCTTGATCTTTCGGCCGCAGCGCGGGCAGGGCTCGCCGGTGCGCTGGTAAGCCTTGAAATGATTTTGGAACTCGCCGCCGCGATAGACCCAATCGATGCTGGCGCCATTGCGGCGAATGCCCTCATTTAATACAGAGCGAATCGCTTTTAGCAACTTGGTGGATTGCTTTTTCTCCAGGTCGCTGGACAGCCTAAGTGGGTGTAGTCGCGCCGCGAACAGAGCTTCGTCCGCGTAGATGTTGCCGAGGCCTGCGAGAAAGGTCTGGTCTAGCAGCAGCGGTTTGAGCTGCCGCCTGCGGGCAACGAGCATGTTGTGAAAGCTTTCGGGCGTGAGGGCAAGGTCTAGCGGCTCAGGCCCCAGCAAGCCGAGTATGCTTTCCGCGTCCTTCAGCAGCCAAACGCGGCCGAACTTGCGCGGGTCGTTGAAACTCAATTGCACACCATCATCGAAATAGAGTTGCACGCGGGAATGATCGCCTAATGGCTTTTCCGACCTGCCCAGCAAAAGGTCCCCGCTCATACGCAGGTGGATGAGCAGCGCGCCTTCGGAAAGATCCAGCTTGATGAATTTGCCGCGCCGCCCAACTCCGGTCACTCTTTGACCGGCAACGCGGCGCGTAAACGCGCCCGCGCTTGGAGCAGCGATGCTGCGCTTCCAGCCCACTCGCGCGCCCAGTACGCGGCGACCCAGCAAGCCGGGGCCGCCGTCTTGGCCAGTGATAAGGGAACGAACTACGGTTTCAACTTCGGGAAGTTCGGGCATTTGCGTTGCTTCGCAACGCGAGAGAATCTACTCGCTTTCAGCGAGTAACGATTCTTCACGTTGAACTATTCGTTAAACATCTTGCCGACGCTGATGCCCTGGTGGGCGCGGCTGATCACTTCGCCCAGCAACGGCGCAACGGACAAGATGGTCAGCTTGTCGCCCAGCTTCTTACGATTTTCTTCCAGAATGGGAATGGTATCGGTGGTGATGATGCCAGTCAGCGGCAGCGCGGCCAGACGATCGGTGGCGGGGTCCGAAAGCACGGGGTGCACAAAGACCAGGTAAATATTGCGTGCGCCGTTCTGCATCAGCAACTCAACGCCCTGCGAAACCGAGCCGGCTGTATCCACTTCGTCGTCCAACAAGATCACATCGCAGCCGGCCACATCGCCCACCACGCGCATGGCTTCAGTTTTGGCGTCGTACGGCGTGCGGCGCTTTTCGATCAGCGCCAGAGGCACATTGATGCGTTCGGCAAAATTGCGCGCCCGTTTGGCGAAGCCGAGATCCACGCTGACTACAACTGGATCTTTCAGTTTCTTGCACAACTTGCCGACATATTCGGAAAGCATGTGAAACGTTGTGAGCACGTCGCCCGGGATGGAGAAGAAGCCTTGGATCTGGCCGGCATGCAGGTCTAGCGTAATGTAGCGGTCTGCGCCAGCCACTTCGAGCATATCGGCCACCAGGCGAGCGACGATGGGCACGCGCGGCTGGTCCTTCTTGTCGGAGCGAGCGTAGCTCATATAAGGGATCACGGCGGTGATTCGGGCGGCCGAATCCAGCCGCAGGGTCTGCAGCATGATCCACAATTCCATCCAGTTGCGATGCACCGGGCGGCAAGTGGACTGGATCACATACACATCTTGCCCGCGGGCGCTGCCGTGCAGCCGCACCATGATGTTCTCGTTGGAGAACTCCACGATATCGCGGCCGCCAAGCGGCACCTTGAGGTAGTCGGCGATCTTGTCGGCCAAGTCCGGGGTGCCGCGGCCGGTAAAGATTTTGAGATCCCCGTAAAGACCCTTTTGTCCTCTGGCTGGATTCATTGAGCACTCCGTGATTTGGATTGTGTTGGCTGTTGAGCCGCGTCCCATTCAGGGCGCAACATGCTCATGATGAGATCGTCGTGGTAGCCCCCATCGGCGAAATGGGCTTCGCGTAAGCGGGCTTCCAAAACGAAGCCCGCTTTTTCATAAGCCCGAATCGCACCGGGGTTGGTGTCGTACACTTTAAGATAAAGGCGGTGCAGGTTCAGGGTCTCAAAACCGTGTTTGAGGATAAGCCGCATGGTCTCAGTGCCGTACCCTTTGTTCCATTGGCGCTTATCTCCTATCATAATCCCTATCTCTGCCTTGCGAGAGATCCAATCGATATCGAATAATCCGCAGCTTCCGATCAAGACCCATTTCTTATTGTCTTGGATTTCCAACGCAAAGGGATGTTCTTCGATCGGGCGCTTGAGCATCTCCTCGAACCAACGTTCTTCGCGCACCAGGGATAGGGGAAGGAAAGAAGAAATGCCCTGGCGCACCTCGGGGTCGTTGATCCAGTCTACGAATTGCGCCAGGTCGACACGCTCCATGGCGCGGAAGCGAATACGTTCGCCGGAGATCATTACTGCCCATCTCCGTTCAGCAAAGCTGCAACAGCTTGGCGAGGTGAAAGCTGGCGAGCCAAGAGCTCGTCCAGCATCTTTTGGTATTTTTGCTCGCTGACCTTATCGCGCCAGCGCGCCATCAAACTATCTTGCAATAAGACCTCCACCTCGCTCTGCAAGCGGGCTCGTTCGCGGCGTTGCCAATCGCCGCCCTTGAGCAAATGGGCCTTGTGCTTGGCAATAGAGTCCGCTAGCTCGACAATGCCTTCGCCCTCGGTGGCGACCGTGAGCCGGATGGGTGTAAGCCACTCATCGCCGACAGCAGCCTCAGCATCCGAGGTCGCAACTGCTTCGGCGCGGCCGTGATGACTAAACACGCGCTTGACCGGGTGGCCTAACTTGAGCATGCCGAGAAGGGCGCGCTCGGCTGCTTCGACGCAGGGCCGGTCGGCTTTGTTGAGCACGAGGATGTCGGCGATCTCCAGGATGCCGGCTTTGATGGCCTGCACATCGTCGCCCAGGCCGGGCGCCTCCACGACCAGGATGGTGTGAGCCAGCTTGGCGATCTCCACCTCCGATTGCCCTGCGCCGACCGTCTCGATGAAAATAATTCCGTAACCGGCTGCATCCAGTGCTTGAGCCACGCCGGCAGTTGCCGCTGCCAAGCCGCCCAACGAGCCGCGCGTCGCCATCGAGCGAATGAAAACACCTTTGTCGCCCGAGAGTTCACGCATACGGATGCGGTCACCGAGCACCGCCCCCCCGGTGAACGGGCTGCTGGGGTCCACGGCGACGATTGCGATCTGGGGCGCTTTGGGCTGCTTGCGATAATGAAGAGCAAGCTGATTAACGAGAGAGGATTTGCCCGTGCCAGGCGCGCCCGTGACGCCGATCAGATGTGCTTTGCCGGTGTGTTTGAAGAGCTCATTGAGCCCCTTCCGGCCGGCTTCGCTATCGTTCTCGATCTCGGTAAGCAGCCGCACCAATGCGAGCCGGTCACCTTGCAGGACAGACTGATCGAGATGCACAGCTCGCCTTTAAGCCACTTGGCTGACTATGCTGCGAATATCGTCGATGATCTTTTGGGTGGGAGAGCCGGGGCCATAAACGGCGGCCACGCCTAGTTCGAGAAGCTTGGGCACATCTTCATCGGGGATGATGCCGCCCAGGAACACACGCACGTCATCCTGACCATTGGCGCGGATTAGCTCCACGATGCGCGGTACCAGGGTCATATGCGCCCCTGAGAGGATGGAAAGTCCGACCGCGTCGACATCCTCCTGCAAAGCCGCCTCGGCGATCATCTCCGGTGTCTGGCGTAAACCAGTATAGATCACTTCCATACCAGAATCGCGCAGCGCGCGGGCGATCACCTTGGCGCCGCGGTCATGGCCATCCAAGCCGGGCTTGGCCACCAAAACGCGAATCTTCTTGTCGGGCATCTCAGCGGCATTATACCGCCGTGGTTTATATTCCCTGGCGCGAGAACTAAACTCTCTGTCATTCTGAGGCGAGCTCGGCGAGCCGAAGAATCCTTGGAGCGATTTTCTTCGGAAAAACCTCAATCTGCATTCCAACAAATACTCGTCTAATTTCCCCATTATGTAGGACTGCCAAACTCGGCGTGATATACTGCCGCCGCTCATCCAAAATTAGGAATCCGGAGAGAAACGCATGCAAGATTTTCTGGCGATCGCAGACCACTCCAACGCCGAGATCCAGTCTTTGCTGGATCTAGCCATCCAGCTCAAGAAGGAACACCAAAAAGGCGGAAACAAGCCGATCCTCAAGGGCAAGGCGCTGGCCATGGTCTTCCAGAAACCCAGCCTGCGCACGCGCGTTTCTTTCGAAATGGGCATGCAGCATTTGGGCGGCCACGCCATCTATATTGGTCCGCAAGAGATCGGCCTGGGCCAACGCGAATCGATCGCGGACGTGGCCCGCGTGCTGGATGGCTACGTGGAGGGCATCATGGCGCGTGTCTTCGCCCACCAGCACGTGCTCGATCTGGCCAAGTGGGCAGAAAAGCCGGTTATCAACGGGCTCAGCGATTACAACCACCCTTGCCAGGGGTTAGCGGACGCCCTGACCATCTTTGAACATTACAAAGGCAAGATCAAAGGGCTAAAAGTTGTGTATGTCGGCGACGGAAACAATGTGGCCGTTTCGCTCATGCACGTCTGCGCCAAGCTGGGCATGGATTTCAGCATTGCGAATCCGCCGGGCTACGACATCCTGCCTGCCGCAGTCGAACTCGGCAAGCAATTCGCCAAAGCGATCGGCAGCCGTATCGAGCTGCTGACTGACCCGAACGAAGCCGTCAAGGACGCGGACGTAATTTACACCGACACCTGGACCAGCATGGGACAGGAAGAAGAGACCAAGAAACGCGAAGCGGTTTTTCCGCCTTACCAAGTGAATACGGCCTTACTGACGAAGGCCAAGCCGACTGCAATAGTAATGCACTGCCTTCCCGCTCACCGCGGCCACGAAATCACCGACGAGGTGGCCGACGGGCCGCAGTCGCTGCTGTTCCCGCAGGCGCACAACCGCCTGCACGCCCAGAAGGCGCTGCTGGCGACGCTGCTGGCTTAAACCGCATCCTGATCTCCTTGCTTCTCAAACTTTCCCCCATCCCCTTGGAAAGGGGAAGAGCCTGGGATGGGTTCTTTAAGCCCAGAATTCCCTAAATCTTTGAAATCATCCTGTCTCGGCTGTAGGGGCGCACGGCAATGCCTGGACGCAAAACGTCGAATTGAATTACAGCTTAATAGTTAAATATTTGCGTTTGGTGATGAGTCAGAAAAGCCAACGCGCGTTATTAGAGTTGTACGACCGCGTTACTTGAAAGCGATCAAGTTGACAGCGCGACGATCTACGGGCTGGTGCGGATCCACTCGATCGGCTCGGCACCCTCGGCTGGCGGCCACGTGGTCAGGGTATCGCCGTCGCAAGTGTAGGGGGTGGAAATGGCTGAGCTGACCGGGAAGTCATCCGGCCCGAATGGAACGGTGCTTGTGATGGAAACGCCATTTGCCAAAATCTGGACGGTGACCACCATCTCGGTTGTCCCGCTCAGACCGATCAGCGCCGAGCCATCCGCTGTATACGGTCCGCTGGATTGGCCCTCAAAGGTGAAAAACACTTCGGTGCCTTCATTGCCGCCCACTCCTGTCTCATGCACCTTGAAATCCTCGTACCCCCCGGCGCCAGTGCCGTTTGCATCGAATTCCAAGAACGCGATCCCGGTAACGCTCTCCACCGTGGGCACGTCGTCTCCGCCCGCGGAGGTAACCGACTGCATATAGGAGAGCATACTTTCGTTAGTCGCCTCCCATCTGCCGATCAGGCATTCATCACAGGGCGCTTCCGTGGCCGTGGTGGTAGCAATGGTCTCCGTGCGCAAGGCTGCGGGAGTGGTGGTAATTACATATAAGACGTATCCAAGCTCGCCACACGCGCGCACACTTTCCGGGATCAGCGCCCAGGTTTCCGGCTCTCCGAGTCGACGCGCTGCCGAACGTCCCTCCCCGACAGCCGCGACAACTGCCCGGGCGCCGCCAACCCCGGCCAGCAAGACATTGACGGCGACGGCCAGGGCGACGCCTGCGACGCGGACGACGACGGGGACGGCGCCCTCGATGCAACTGACAATTGCGCGCTGGTGTTCAATCTTAGCCAGCTGGACAGGGACGGCGACGGCATAGGGAACAGTTGCGATGACGAAGATGGGGACGGCGTGCTCGATACAAATGACAACTGCCCGGAGGTTGCGACTAGCGATCAGCGCAATTTCGACCGCGACGATAGTGGTGATGCTTGCGACACTGACGACGACAACGATAGGATTCCCGATGCAATCGACAACTGCCCCATAGGGGGCTACGGGGTGGACTACCGCGACCAGACAGACAGTGACGGCGAGGCGTTGGCGACTATTGCGACAACAGCCCGCTGCCCAACCCCGACCAGGCAGACAGCGATGGCGACACCATTGCCGACGTCTCCGACAACTGCCCTACGCTCGCCAACTACAGCCAGCCAGACAGCGATCGCGACGGCATTGGCGACCGCTGCGATGGGGACAACTATTTTGATTTGATACCGGACGGCAGCCTCGTAGACGCGAGCATGCGCGGGGGACCGGGCAGTTGCAGAACGTGCCCATTCCCATCTGCGTGGCAGACAAATGCCCGGACTGGTTCCCCCCAGACTACCTGGTGAGCATAGTGCTGACCTGCACTCCACCGTACGTGGCCGTGTGGGTGACAGATGACAGCGGTAAAAGCGCCGACCAGTCACCGTATAGGGGTGAACTGCGAGTCCTGCGCTTCCGCCCAGTCGGCGGTCGAAGCTACTTCTTGCATTTCGTCTTCGGCCCGGATTTTCCTGAAGGAGGTCAGGCGTCTTGCTCGGCATCCATGTCCGCCGGCCCAGCAGATAAGCAGCCCAATCCTACTCCTGAGGGTCCAACATCCACGCCACTGCCTGAGCCGCCCGCCTTGGAGGGGCCAGAGACCAAAGCAACCTTAACCCTGGACTTCCCTTGTTACGCCGGCCCTGGGCCAGAATACGGCACTCTTAGCACGCTAAAGGCTGGCACCCAGATGCACATCGTGGGTTATGGCTTCGGGGGCGGATGGTTAGTGACCCTCCATCCCAATTTGCAAGGTCTTCATTGCTGGATCGATGAGGACTTTGTCAGCTTTACCATTCCAGTGGGCCAATTGCGCCTCATCGCCATTCCTCCTAAACCAACCGCTACGCCCTCGCCTGTTCCCGAACAACGCGAGCCAACAGCCTGCGCGACAACGCCGGCTGATCCGAAAGCATGTGACTAAACCCTGCACACCCCTGCGATGCGCCCCGAGGTCGTGAACCTTTGCAATCCTGATTAAACAATTAATACCCAATCTGTCAACTTCCTTGAATTTTGACTTGTCATTTCCCTGCAAACCAAATCTGTGTCATTAATAGTGCGCTCTATGTTTGTCAAGTAGTTGTTACTTGTGAGCAAGTTTTACCTGCTATTTTCCCTAGCCCCATGGGGTAGCAACAACAATACTTGACGGCTTTTTGTAGGGGCGGGTTTCAAACCCGCCCTGGCTTTTGTTACTTGTGAGCAATTTGTTGCTTGTGAGCAATTTGTTGCTTGTGAACAATTTGTTGCTTGCGAGCAATTTGTTTACTTGCGAGCAATTTGTTACTTGCGAGCAATTTGTTACTTGCGAGCAATTTGTTACTTGCTACTTTTCTCTAGGCCCCTCGGGGTAGTATTATTATCTTTTAGGGTATTAGACGAAGCAACATAAAACAAAAACAGCCCCGCAAGCGAGGCTGTTTATTGGCAGAAAGGGGGTTCTTATTCCATCGATGTGTCGGTATACGAAAGCAACGCCAAATGGCGGGCGCGCTTGATGGCACGCGCCAGCTTGCGCTGGTTGCCGGCAGAAACGCCCGTCTGGCGGCGGGGGCGGATCTTGCCCTCGGGGCTCAGGAAGCGCTTGAGTAACTCCACGTCTTTGTAATCGATCTTGAGGGTCTTATCCGCTTCAAAGGGATCGACTTTGGGCTTTCGGAAAAAACGGCCTCGGCCGCGTTCTTCGCCAGCACCTTCTTCACTGGGTTCGTCTGTATCTTCGCGCTTATCGCGCTCTCTGTATGGCATGCGTTCTCTTCCTATGGATAGATATCGTTCAAAACAGGTTCATACGTGCAGATGCAACCACCGACCCGCGAGCAACCTTGTACTGGCAGCATGGGCACATCTATTTTACTGTAGACGCCTTGCACGCTCTGTGCGGTGCTGCAATCGTCGGGGCCAGCCACGCGCACCAACTCCACGCGCGGGTTGGCGCGTAATTGAGCGAGCAACTGGCTTTGCTGCTTGGTCTTGTAAGCGACGTGCTCTGCCAGCGACATGGGTCTAGATGACGTCTGCCAGGGTCTTGCCCTGCGAGCGTAGGTAGGACAGCAACCCTTGCGCATCGATGCTGCGCATATCGCGGGTGGAGATGCGCAGCTTGATGAAGCGGCTCAGCTCCGGCACCCAAATGCGGCGATCGTGCAGGTTAACATCCCAGCGCCGTCGGGTCTTTTTCTTAGAAAAAGGCACGTTGTTGCCGTAGTTCGGGCCTTTGCCGGTGATCATGGATCGTTTGGACATGAATGTGCTCCTTAGCAGCGGGCGATTATACCAGCTAAAAAACGCTCGCTTAGCGGGTGATCTCCCAAGCCAAATGCTGCAGCTCGGGAAGGATCAGCTTCTCCCAGGCGAGCTGCACCGCGGCGGGCGAGCCGGGCGTGGAAATGACCACCTTGCCCTTATAGACGCCGGCTGTGGCCCGCGAGAGCATGGCGGCCGCGCCAACCTGGTCGTAGCTCAACATGCGGAAGAGTTCACCGAAGCCGGGCATTTCTTTTTCGAGCATCCGTGAGACGACATCAATCGTCATGTCGCGCTTGGCGATGCCGGTTCCGCCGTTGAAGAGCACGACGCGCGCGCCCCCCTCAGCAGCCTGTTCGAGCGCCTCGCGCACCTGATCCGGTTCATCCTTAATGATGCGATACGACGCAACCGTATGACCGATGGCTTCGATCTGTTCGCGCAGAAATCG
>JBKJWG010000003.1:0-3376 GCA_046716985.1 Anaerolineales bacterium
ATATACATTCACCAAGGAAGTTGTCCTTGACCCTTTCATGGGCAGCGGACAAACTGCATTGGCCGCGCGGGCGATCAAACGCGATTATGTAGGCTACGAGATGAATAAGAATTACGTTGCCCTCGCCCAGCGTCGTATCCAAGAAACGAAATGAACATCACAGTTTTTGGTTCATCATCGCCGCAGCCAGGTGAACCCGGCTATGAAGAAGCGCGCCATCTGGGCGAGCTGCTCGCCAAAGCCGGGCACACGGTGCTGACCGGCGGCTACATGGGCACCATGGAAGCCGCTTCACGCGGCGCCGCCGAAGCCGGCGGCCACACTATCGGGGTAACTTGCGCGCAGATAGAGGCCTGGCGCAACGCCAAAGCCAACCAGTGGGTGCGCGAGGAGCGCAGCTTCCCCACTCTGCGCGAACGGCTCTATAGTCTGGTAGAAACCTGCGACGCAGCCACTGCGTTGCCAGGCGGCGTGGGCACGCTAGCCGAGATCGCCGTGATGTGGAGTCAGATGCAAACCAACTCCATGCCGCTGCGGCCACTCATTCTTATCGGCGAAGGCTGGCAGAAAATCTTTGAGGGTCTCTTTGAAATGCAGGATGGTCATATTCGCCCCGCTCATCGCGAGTTGCTCGGCTTTGCCCCGGATGTAGATTCTGCAGTCACGCTTTTGGAACAAAAGCTGGCCGCCTAATCATGCCCACCGTGCAACTGGCGCGGCTTCATCAGGAAGCTGTGCAGCTCTCCACCCATTTCGCAAATCCAAACGAATATCTGCACTCCCTAGAAAACCTGCTGGAAAGCTATAGCGTGCCTGTGCACCGCCAGGGGCGCGTGAGAGGCATGCGCCCGGTTCTGTTCAGCTACGAGGTCCCCCCGCCGGTGCTCAAGCAACTCCATCTAGAGATGGCGCTGCAAGCCAGCCAGCAGCCAAGCGAAGCTCTCGCCCTTGCCGACGCCCTATGGGCTCGCCGCTTCATCGAAACGCGCTTGCTAGCCGCTAGGCTACTCGGAACCATCCCAGTCAGCGACCCAGCAGAGATCAGCACCCGGCTTGAAAGCTGGGCGGAGGAGAACCGCGAAGAGATCCTGGCCCCTGAGCTATGGACACATGGCGCTTTATACATATGCGAGCAGTTCCCCCATGAAGTCATCCTTTTTGCGGCTCGTTTGCTGGCCAGCAAAGAAACCCGTAAACAGGTCCTTGGCTTGGGTGTCTTGCAAACTTTGCTTAGTAAAAATCACTACGACAACTTGCCGCTCCTGTTCAATCAACTCAATGAAATTAGTAAAGATCCAGCCAAAAAGTTGCGCCCTTACCTGGCCGACCTGCTTGTCAGCCTGGCGCAACGCACCCCCAAAGAGACCGTCTACTTTCTGCAGCAACAGCTGGCCGAAAGTCCGAGTGAGGGCACCAACTGGGTGGCGCGCCAGGTGCTCAAATCGCTGCCAGATGATGGCCGCGAACAGCTCAGGCAGGCGCTCAAAAGCTAACCTTTTGAGCGCTCTGGTATAATTTCGCCCGACTCGACCAGTGGGCGGTGCTAACTTCCCACTAGGAGACCTGCCAAGGAGGCAGACGTCATGCCATTAGCAAAAGAAAAGAAAGACAAGATCATTGGGGATTACCACCGCGCACCGGGAGACACCGGTTCGCCGGAAGTGCAGATTGCACTGATCACCAGCCGCATCGAACAACTCACCGCTCACCAACAGAAACATATGAAAGACCAAGCTTCGCGCCGCGGCCTAGTTAGCCTGGTAGGCCAGCGCCGCCGCCTGCTTGAATATCTACGCAAGAATGATTACGAGGGCTACGTGGCCCTTGCCGATCGTCTCAAGATCCGCCGGAAGTGATATGCGCAATGGTGACTGCTAGCCTAAGCTAGCAGTCACCATTGAGTTTTTTGGTACGGCTGAACCGGGGGCGAGCGGCGAACAGAGAAGATAAACTAATCAGATCCAAGATCAATAGCCTGCTGGTTGGGCATTGGAACTTGCTCACAATTGCAACGCGATTGTGCTCAAATTCCAGTTCCTAGACTGGCGGGCTGCTGTCCACAAAAGATGTGGACGTAAGGAGTACTATGCAACCCGAATCAAAGTTCACGGCGCAGGTGGGCAACCAAACGCTCACCTTCGCCACTGGCAAGCTGGCCGGGCAAGCCGGCGGGGCCGTCACGGCTCGCCTGGGCGACACGCTGATCCTGGCGGCCGTCACTATGAGCCCTCAGCCGCGCATGGGCATCGATTTTTTCCCGCTTAGCGTCGACTACGAAGAACGCATGTATGCCGGCGGCAAGATCCCCGGCTCCTTCTTCCGCCGCGAAGGCCGCCCCAGTGAAGGCGCCATCCTCACCGCCCGTCTCACCGACCGCCCGCTGCGCCCGCTCTTCCCCAAAGATCTGCGCAACGATGTGCAAGTGATCATGTATGCCTTGTCGGCAGACGAAGAGAATGTGATCGACATCATTGCCGTCAACGCCGCCTCGGCCGCTCTGATGATCTCCGACATCCCCTGGGATGGACCCGTGGCCGCCGTGCGCGTGGGCCGCGTGGACGGACAATTCATCATCAACCCAACTTACCCCGAACTCGAAAAGTCTGAGCTGGACTTGCGCATCGCCGGCACCCGCGAAGCCATTCTGATGGTGGAATGCGGCGCCAACGAAGTGGATGAAGCCACCATGGTGGCTGCCCTCGAACTTGGACACAAATCGATGCAGCCTTTGATCGATATGCAATTGAAGATGGCCAAAGAAGTTGGCAAAACCAAGCGCGACTACAAGCACTTTAGCATCGAGGATGCTCTCAAGCAAAAAGTGCTGGCGCGCGTTGAAAGCGAAATGGAAGCCATACTCGGCAAGGGTCTCAACAAGACTGACCAATACGCCGCCATCGACGCGCTCCGCGACGCAGCCATTGCTGAAATGGCGCCCGACGATGTGGAACTGGCTGCCAACGTAAAAGAAGCATTCACGTCCGCCGAAAAATCGGTGGTTCGCAAACGCATCATCGAAAGGGGCATTCGCCCGGACGGCCGCAAGCCCACCGAGATCCGCCCGATCTGGTGCGAAGTGGATTACAGCCCGCGCGCCCATGGCTCCGGAATATTTACCCGCGGCGAAACGCAGGTGCTCACCGTGGCCACGTTGGGTACTCCTCGCGAGGCACAGGAGATCGACACTCTCTCCCCAATCGGAACAAAACGTTACATGCACCACTACAACTTCCCGCCATTCTCCACTGGCGAAGTGAAGTTCCTGCGCGGCTCCTCCCGCCGGGAGATCGGCCACGGCGCCCTGGCAGAACGGGCTTTGCTGCCGGTGATCCCCTCCGAAAAAGAATTTCCGTACACGCTGCGCCTGGTATCGGAG
>JBKJWG010000004.1:0-11101 GCA_046716985.1 Anaerolineales bacterium
ATGGGGCAACGCCTGGCGCGGGCCTTTTGGCTGGCGCGCGCCGCCGCGGCCGACCTCATCATCGCCGCCGACGGCGGCGCCCAGCATTGTATTGCGTTGGGCCTGCTGCCGGATGTTCTCATCGGCGACCTCGATTCACTTAGCCCTGCGCTGCGCTCCGAACTCGAAACGCGGCAAGTGCGCTTTGTGACCCTTCCTGCCAAAAAGGATCAGACCGATTTCGAGCTTGCTGTGCTGCATGCTAAAGACACTGGCGCGAAGGAAATCACGGTGCTGGCTGGGCTTGGCCGCCGCTGGGATCACAGCCTGGCCAACTTACTGCTGGCTGCGCAACCGCAATTCGTTAAACTGCAGATAACGTTCTTGCAAGGCGAACAACGCCTGCACATCTTGCGCGGTGCAACCAAGCTGGCCGCCAAAGCCCGCGAGCGCGTCTCGCTGCTGCCGCTGGCCGGCGACGCGGCCGGCGTCAGCACGCGCGGGCTTGCCTATGCGCTGAAAGGCGAGATCTTGCAGCTCGGCAGCAGCCGCGGGGTAAGCAACATGGCTGAAATGGACTTTCCGGAAGTCAGCATTCAGCAAGGCATCTTGCTGTGCGTGATCTCTCCGCTAGAACTGGACTAAGGAATTTGCTATGAAAAGACATTTGATATTTCTCATTGGCGCGTTCCTGCTTGCCGCTTGCGCGCCGCAGCCACCAGGCGCGCAAGCGCTGACGGTGATGACGCATGATTCGTTTGCAGTCTCCGAAGATGTGGTTGCAGCCTTTGAAACCGACCACAATGTCAAAGTGACCTTTTTGAAATTAGGGGATGCCGGCGAAGCCACCAACAAAGCAGTGCTGGCTGGCGATCATCCGCTGGCGGATGTGTTCTACGGAGTCGATAACACTTTCCTCAGTCGCGCGCTGGATGGTGATATCTTCGAACCTTACGAATCCCCATTGCTCGATCTGATCCCGGATGAATTCGAACTCGACCCACAGCACCGTGCTCTGCCGGTCGATTATGGCGACGTTTGCCTTAACTATGAGAAAGCCTATTTTCAAGATAATGCACTCGTGCCACCAGCTAATCTTGAAGATTTGCTCAAGCCGGAATATAAAAGTTTGCTGGTCGTGGAAAATCCGGCCACCTCGTCGCCTGGGCTAGCTTTCTTGCTTGCCACGATCGGCCATTTCGGCCAGGATAGCTATCTAGATTATTGGCAAGGTTTGGTGAACAATGACGTGAAAGTCGTGAATGATTGGGAAACGGCTTATTACACTGAGTTCAGCCGCTACGGCGGCGAGCGGCCCATTGTCGTTTCCTATGGCTCCAGCCCGCCGGTGGAAATGATCTACGCCGAGCAACCCATGGACGAACCGCCTACGGCTGCGATCACGGCCGACATCTCCTGCTTCCGCCAGATCGAATTCGTTGGCATCTTGAAAGGCACCGAGAACCGCGACTTGGCCGAGGCCTGGGTGGACTTTATGCTCTCCACTCAGTTCCAGGAGGATATGCCTTTGCAAATGTTCGTCTTCCCGGTCAACCCACAGGCGCAATTGCAGCCCGAGTTCGTTAACTATCTTGCAGTGCCCGAACAGACTGCCGTGGTCAGCCCCGAGGATATCGCTGCGCACCGCGAGGAATGGATCGACGTCTGGACGCAGACCGTTCTGCGCTAAGTGAAAATGACACCCAAACCCAGCCGCCCCCACATGCCAGGCTATGGCATTCAGCCCGCCAATAAAGGCCCGGGGCTGCTGCCTTGGTCCTTTGTTAGTGAGCACATGGCCGCTGCCCACAACTATTGGGTGGTGAGCACATCGCCTGAGGGCAAGCCACACGCCGCCCCCGTGTGGGGACTCTGGCACGGAGAGGTTTTTTACTTCAGCAGCGGCCGCGCTTCGCGCAAAGCGCGCAACTGGGCGGCCAATCCGGCCGCCGTGGTGCACTCCGAGAGTGGAGACGATGCCATCATGCTGGAAGGCGAAGTCGAAATCGTCGACGAGGAAAAAGAAAAGGCGCTGCTTAAGACGCTCGATAAGCCTTATCGAGCCAAGTACAACGTTGCTTTCCTCGGCCTCGGCAATATCTATCGGCTAAAAATCCAGCGCGCCTTTGCCTGGCGCGAAGCCGATTTCACCCAAAGCGCCACGCGTTGGATCTTCCCGTAAAGTAATCGTGCGTAAAAACTTAACTCCGCTGCTGTGGTTGCTGCCCATTGTCTTCCTGGCGCTGTTTTATTTTTATCCGCTGAGCAGCATTCTGGCGCTCAGTTCCGGCCGCGGCGGGCAAGGTTGGCTGCAGCCGCTTGTCGAAACTCTGAGCGATGCTTCAACGCTCGAAATTTTATGGTTCACCTTTTGGCAGGCTGCGCTCTCCACGCTGCTTACTCTCGCTATCGGTCTTCCTGCGGCTTATCTTTTGGCGCGCTATCGTTTCCGCGGCAAGGGACTGCTGCGTGCCATCAGCGGCGTGCCTTTCGTGCTGCCTACACTGGTCGTGGTAGCCGCCTTCAACGCGCTGATCGGCCCGAATGGCTGGTTCAATCTGAGCTTGATGCAATTATTTAACTTGACCAGCCCGCCCATTCACTTCGTCAACACACTCACTGCTATATTGGTCGCCCATGTGTTTTACAACACCACCATTGTGTTGCGCCTGGTCGGCGACTTCTGGGCGCGGCTCAGCCCCCGTATCGAGCAGGCCGCCCGCACGCTAGGCGCCAATGCGCAGCAAGTTTTCATCAAGGTTACGCTGCCTTCGATCTCCCCGGCCTTATTGGCTGCCGCGCTGCTCGTGTTCATATTCGATTTCAGTTCCTTCGGAGTGATCCTGATTTTGGGCGGCCCGCGCTTCGCCACCCTCGAAACTGAGATCTATTATCAAACGGTAGCTCTATTCGATCTGCCCACCGCCGCCGTGCTGGCCCTGGTGCAATTGCTTTGCACTCTTGCGCTCACCATCATTTACACGCGCCTCTCGGCGCGGGTCTCGCGCCCGATTGAACTACGCGCTCCGCAAGTTACGACGCGGCCGTTTTCGCCGCGCGGCCGCCTGCTGGCCGGAGTTTTCATCGCGCTGCTCCTGCTCTTCTTTCTGGCGCCGCTGGGCGGATTAGCCGCCCGCTCGATCACGCGGCTGGGCGCCGAGCGCGGCCAGCGGACGCAGACCCAAGCTGGCCTTACATTGGACTATTACCGCGATCTGGGCGAAGACGAAAGCAGCGATCTGTTCTTCGCGCCGCCCGCCGAAGCTATTCGCACCTCATTCATTTACGCAACCTCAACTGTCGCGCTGGCGTTGCTGGTCGGCCTGCCCGCAGCCTGGCTGCTGGCGCGCAATAGCCAATCGCGACTGAGTCGCCTGCTCGATCCCTTGCTGATGTTGCCTTTAGGTACCTCGGCGGTGACGCTGGGACTAGGCTTCATTGTGGCACTGGATAGCCCGCCATTGGATTTGCGCTCCTCCCCATTATTAGTTCCTCTGGCGCATACGCTTGTTGCGTTACCCTTCGTAGTGCGTAGCCTAACGCCCGCATTGCGCAGTATTCGCCCGCGCTTGCGCCAGGCCGCGGCCGTGCTGGGCGCCGCGCCGGCGCAGGTGCTGCGCCATATCGATCTGCCGTTGGTTGGGCGGGCCCTCCTCGTTGCGGCGCTGTTCGCCTTCGCCATCTCGATCGGCGAATTCGGCGCCACCGCCCTCATCGCTCGCCCGGAGTTTCCCACCATCCCCGTGCTCATCTTCCGTTTGCTCGGCCAGCCTGGAGCGCAACGCTTTGGCCAAGCTATGGCGCTCAGCACCATCCTCATGCTGGTCACCGGTGGCGGCATGCTGTTAATGGAGCGCTTGCGCATCGCCGAAGTGGGTGAGTTCTAAATGTTGGAGCTGCGCAGCATTTCGAAATCGTTCGAGGGCAAAAAAGTCCTCAACGATATTTCATTCAAAGTCAAAACTGGGGAAGTCGTTGCTCTGCTCGGCCCCAGCGGCAGCGGCAAGTCGACACTGCTCTCCATCATCGCCGGCCTCGAGCAGCCAGATAGCGGCCACGTATTGTTGGATGGCAAAGATCTCGCACATGTTCCAGTTCATCGGCGCGGCTTCGGGCTCATGTTCCAGGATTTCGCGCTCTTTCCGCATCGCGATGTGTTCGGTAATGTGGCCTTCGGGTTGGAGATGGCCGCCAAGACTAAAGCGCAAATAGAGAAGCGCGTCAACGAAGTCCAGGAATTAGTGGGGCTAACCAGTTTTGCCCGCCGCGAGGTCAGCTCGCTTTCCGGCGGCGAGCAGCAGCGCGTGGCGCTTGCCCGTGCGCTTGCGCCCGAGCCGCGCTTGCTCATGCTGGACGAGCCTCTGGGCTCTCTCGACCGCGCCCTGCGTACGCGCTTACTTGAAGACTTGGCGCGCATCCTGCGCAAGAGCGGGCAGACCAGCCTGTACGTGACCCACGATCAGGACGAGGCCTACTCCATCGCAGATCGCATTGTGCTCTTGAATGCTGGCCGCGTTGTGCAGATCGGTAAGCCGGAGCAGCTCTATCGCCACCCCGCCTCTGCCTTTGCGGCCAATTTTTTGGGCCTAGAGAATCTATTTCCGGCCCGCATCGAAGTCAAGAACAAACGCAAGACCTTGGTCACCCCGCTTGGAAAATTCGCCGCGTCGCCCACGAAACTCAGTGGAGCTGTGGTCGTCTTGCTGCGCCCGGACGCGGTGCAGCTTGGCAAAGGTGAAAAAATTTCTCTCAGGGCGAAATTATTGAGCGCCCAATTTCGAGGCAGTACGATCCATGTCACATTGAAAGTAAAAGAAACAATGCTCAAACTCGAGCTGCCCGGCAATACTGTTTTGCCCAAGACAAGCCAAGTAGTTCAAATCAGCTTCAACCCCAAGACCGCGTTACAAATCTTTCCTCATGACTGAAATCAAAATCATTAAACGCAATCATCTGGGCGAGGACATTTTTCGCTATCAAGGCCAGGTGATTGAGCGCGGAGAAAACAAGATCCTGCTGCAGGCTCGCTTCGGGTTGGAGAACGTTAAGCTGGTCGACATCCCTTTGCAGATCGGCGATCTTTTCCTGGAAACGTACTACAGCGATCGTTGGTACAACATTTATGAGATTCACGCCAAAAAGGACAATAAACTGAAGGGTTGGTATTGCAATGTCTCCTGCCCGGCTGAGATCGGAGCTGATACCGTTGCTTTCCGCGATCTAGCACTTGATTTGCTGGTCTATCCTGACGGCCGCCAGGTTGTGCTAGATGAGGACGAGTTCGCTGCGCTGGACATTTCCGAGCCCGATAAAGTTATGGCTCTGGCCGGCTTGGCTGAATTGCGGCGCCTCTTCGCAGAAAAATTCGAAAAATAAAAACCCGGCGATCAGCCGGGCTTTTTTATAGTTCTGTTTTACCGAATGCTATTTCGCAGGAACTCAACGATCGAGTCACCCGTGAACCAGGCTGTCACGAGAGTCGCAACGCAGCATAGCGCCAGCAAAACCAGAACGAGTACGATCCAAAAGCTCGTTCCGCGCCCCTTTTTGGCCGCTGATTTCGCGGTTGCTTTTCCCTCAACTCCAGTTTTGCCCTTGTCGATTGTCATGCTTTCCCTTAACCGGCTTTGCTCTGCATCTGCATACGGTTGGCTCGCCGCCAGAACAACCACACTATCCAGGCCGCAATCGGCACAAAGATAATGGCTACCAGCACGGGCAGTACGATCGCTACGATCGATAGGACGGTTGAAAAAATATCTTCCGCCACGCTTACCGCCACGTTGGCCACGCCACCGCTAACGCCGGTAACAGCCGGACGGAACGCGCCCGCCTTGGCCACATGCACTGTGCCCGCGATCAGCAGGCCGGCCGCCAGGGCTACCGCAGGATGGATATTGGTGACCACCTGTGTGCTGGCGGCGAAGACGATCGCACCCGCTACCGGGCGCACAAAAGTTTGCACCGCGTCGTTGGCGTGATTGATAAGTGGGATCTTGTCGGCGAAGAACTCAATGGTCGAAAGCACGAGCAGCAACGCGATGATCCAGCCGTTGGTCAGCGTATCCCACGGGGATTCGAGTTGGAGCAGGGTCGTATAGCGTCCCATCAGGGCCACGACTAACAGAGGAATGTAGGCATTGAGCCCGGCGCTGGCCGAAAGGCCGAAAGCCGAAAAAATGCCACTCAAAACTTGCGTCATCTTCTCTAATTTCCTTTCGCTGCGCAAAGCTGCGCAACTGGAGTGATTCTAACATTTATTGCCCGGAAATCTTTGTTAATCATTTATCAATCTTTCCCATCGACTCCGCTTCAGTAGGGGAGTAATATTGTCCGCTGCGCTATGAAAAAGACTTCGGTCGTTGCGTTCCTTTTCCTGCTTGCATCGAGCTGCGTTTCGCCCGCGGCCAGCGCCACCTCAGCTCTTGTTTCCTCGCCCACATCGCCGCCAGCCACCGTCACCAGCGTCCCGACCCTGACACCCACCGCGACTGCGCCCGCTGTTGTGCGCAACTTCGATAAAGCCTACGAAGATTTCCCCGCCGATATAAATCCACTTACTGGTTTGCGTGTTGTCGATCCCGCCATCCTGGATCGCCGCCCAGTCTCGGTCAAGATCAGCAATTTCCCGCGCTCAGTCCGGCCGCAATGGGGGCTCTCGCTGGCTGATATTGTCTATGAGTATTACCACAACAACGACCTCACCCGTTTCCACGCTATTTTTTATAGCCACGACGCGCAGCAAGTTGGCCCCATTCGTTCTGGGCGCTTGTTCGACAGCTATCTGATGGACATTTACGAAAGCCTGATGGTGTTCGCTAGCGCCGATCCGCGCGTACTCGATCGCTTCGCCCGCGAGCAGTTGCCTTGGCAAATGGTGCCTAACCTCAACGGCGACTGCCCGCCGGACCCCGTTTGTCGCTATGAACCCGAAAGCCTCAATTACCTGGTCACCGACACTTCGACAATAGGTGATTACGCGCTGAGAAACGAAGGCGAAAATGACCGCCCCAATCTGCATGGCATGCCCTTCGGCCTGGATGTGCCCGCGGGCGGCCAGCCTTTGCAGCGCGTCTACCTTTACTATTCTTATTCGGCTTATTCTTATTGGGACTACGACGCCGCTAGCGGCCGCTATCTGCGCAATGAAGATACCCAGGAGGATCTGAGCGGCCGCGGTGAGGCCTATGCACCGCTCACGGATCAGTTGACCGGCCAGCAGATCGGCACAGAAAATGTGGTCGTACTCTTCGTCCCGCACCTTCATTATTTCTACAGCCCGGCCACGGATACCCTCCCGGCCACCGAGGTGGTCGATATGGATTTCAGCGGGCACGGCACAGCCTACGCGTTTCGCGACGGACAGGTGTATGAGCTGGAATGGGTGAATGAAGAAGGGCAGATCTTATATTTGGTGGATGCCAACGGCGTGCGTTACCCGTTCAAACCCGGTACCACCTGGTTCGAAGTTGTGAATGACGACAGCAAATTGTTTCAGTCGGATAATTCGTGGAGATTTGAATTTGTGTTTCGTCGGCCGTAAAATTATTAATCCCATTTCCAAGCAGATATTTCCGGCATCAAGCTATAAGCGGTCATGTCCATGTGTAACGGCGTCACGGATACGTAGCCTTCGTTGAGCGCGCCCACGTCGGTGCCTTCTTCGGGCACGCCGCTGGGCGCTTCGCCGCCGATCCAATAGTAGGGATTGCCTTGTGGGTCATCGCGGCGCACCAATTCGTCACGATAGACACGCAGCCCTAACCGCGTCACGCGAATGCCTTTGATCTGCTCCAGGGGCAAATAGGGCACGTTCACGTTGAGCAGCGCGTTGCGCGGCAAACCTTCCGCTGCCACACGGGCCGCCACTCGCTTCGCGATCACTGTGGCCGCCGCGAAGTCTCGCTCGCCTGGCAGGTTCGTTGGCGAATCCAAGGAAACGGCCACGCCTGGCAAGCCGCCGATGGCAGCTTCCATAGCGGCTGTCACAGTGCCGGAATAGGTTACGTCGTCGCCGAGGTTGGCGCCCGGGTTGATGCCTGAAACGACCAGATCGAATTTCTTATCGATGTAACCGAGCAGCGCCAAGGCGATGCAATCTGAAGGTGCGCCGTCGCTCATATAGGCTGGCGTGCCATCTGGAAGCTTGGTGGTGAGCACCCGCAGAGGCCGGTGCAGCGTTTTCACGTGTCCGGAGGCAGACCAATTATGGTCGGGTGCCAATACGGTCACGTCTCCGATGGTTTTCATGGCCGAAACCAGTGCCAACAGGCCCGGATGGGTGATGCCGTCGTCGTTGGTGACCAGGATGTTCATTTATTAATTTAGTGGGACTAGATGGTGTGAAGCCAAGCTTTGCGGTATTATTATACTAATCCCCTTGTTAGTGAGGTTCTGGATATGCAAGTACCCCAAGAAGCCTTGAAAGTGGTCAACCCCGCTCATTCCTGGTTGAAGCAGATTGAAGTCGTCTTCGTCCCGGGCAACGCGCCCATGTCATCCA
Source organism: Anaerolineales bacterium (assembly GCA_046716985.1). Lineage (GTDB taxonomy): Bacteria > Chloroflexota > Anaerolineae > Anaerolineales > UBA11579 > JAMCZK01. The sequence continues at coordinate 8,483 of JBKJWG010000004.1, forward strand.
TGCTCGAAGAGCTGATGGCTGGCTTGTTGGATAAGTTCAAGGACCTCGGCCATAATGTTGCCGAGAAACCCAGCGACAACACCGATGTATTGCTGACCACGGCTCAATATGATGAAGCTATTCCCTGGCGCAAGGCATTCCTCTTTTCCGCCCGCCGCCAGTTCGGCCTGAAAGAATCACCAGTCATCTACACAGTCATTCAAATGAGGCGTAAGCAGTTCGATGAGGCCATCGCACATTTCCGCACCTCGCTGGCCAAAAAGCCCATCGATCCCAAAGACTTCCAATTCGAAGGTCTTTCTCCCGATTCGCCGCGTGTACTCATGGAGCAGGGCTTGCGCGGCGGTCCCATCATGGCGCTGATGCGCCTGCTGCAGGCCCGCACCAAATCCATCCGTGTCTTGCTCACCGTGGGCGACGAACATCCCGAGCGCGTTTATCACTTCGACCTGGTCGGCGCTTTCCCTGAAAGCGACAACACCAGCCCTGATGCTTTCTACAATGATATGGTGCTGCGCATGGTCACCACGGAAAGCACGCACGAGATCACTAACCATCAAGTGCTTGAGCCCATGGTGGACCGCGAAACTTGGGAAGCCATGAGCACGCCCGAAGCCATGCGCCGCGCTGGCCAGGAACTCGGCAAACGCAATTTCTTTACCGAAATGGTGCGTATCGAAGACCTGGTGACTGTGCCCGCGGTGAACGATGCCGTCGCCAGCCAATATAGTGAAGGCTGCTTCGGCACCTGGGACCCGCGTGTCGAAGGCCTGGTCGCTACCATTACGGGTAGCGCCCGCCCGGTAGATAAAGGCAATATCACCGATGACGACCTGGCACTCATTGTGGGCGTGCGCCCCGATGGCGCCGGCGCCCAAGTGCGCCACGTCGAAGGCAAACGCAACGACAAACCTTCTTCGGAGGCCGTCGAAATGATGGACCTGGACGCGCCGCTGCCGTGGGTCAAGCACGAGAGTGTGGGCGCAGTGAAATCTGATGTGCCCGTAGCACGCTCCAAGCTGCACGGCCACCGCGGCGTGAAAGCCTTCAATCCCAAGCTGGTCGAATACGTTCCGCTCGACCCGCCTTATTATCACTACCTGGTTTCGTGTGCCACCGAAGCGCAAGCGCGCGGTATCAAATCTGCTTTCAGCCGCTCTGAAACCTTGCTCGACCCCAAAGACCCGCGCAAGATCGCCTTCACGGTGCTGCCTGGCCACGGTGTGGTCATGGTCGAGAAGTGGCAAGCCGATAAGAAACCTTTCCAGTTGCTCTGGGAAGCGATGGACTCGGGCGAGTTGCAGATCGACCCTCATGTGCCGCAAGGGCTGATGAGCTACGAACAAGGCCCTGACGGCCGCTTGCATCTGCAAGAGCTCGGCCCCAAACAACCATAAAAATAAAAACGCCCGCAGCTGCGGGCGTTTTTGATTCTGCTAGTTGAGCAATTCTCTCAACACGGCGTGCAAGATGCCGCCGTGCCGGTAGACATCCACATCGATCGGCGTGTCCAAGCGCGTCTTGGCCCACAATGTAGTTTCTTTGTTGCCTGGGCTCAGAGCGCGCACGCTGATCTCGGCGTTCGGTTTCATGTCTTCACGAATGCCTTCGATCTCAAAGGTTTCGAAGCCTGTCAGCCCCAGCGACGTGGCGTTTTCGCCTGCCCGATATTGCAAAGGCAGAATGCCCATGCCGATCAGATTGGTGCGGTGGATGCGCTCGTAGGATTCGGCGATCACCGCTTTCACGCCTTGCAAGCGCGGGCCTTTTGCAGCCCAGTCGCGGCTGGAGCCGGCGCCATATTCGCGGCCGGCCAGTACGATCAGCGGCACGCCTTCGCTCTTGTATTTCATCGCTGCGTCGAAGATGCTCATCTGCGTGCCATCCGGCAAATGCAGGGTGTAACCGCCTTCGACTCCATCCAGCATCAGGTTCTTTAGGCGGATATTGCCGAAGGTGCCGCGCGTGACCACGCGGTCGTTGCCGCGCCGAGAGCCATATGAATTGAAATTGGGCACAGTCACGCCATGCTCGAGCAGGAACTTACCTGCCGGTCCGTCGGCAGGAATGGCGCCGGCTGGCGAAATGTGATCCGTGGTGACCGAATCGCCCAGGCTCACCAGTACGCGTGCGCCGCGAATATCTGTGAGCGGCTCCGGTGCGCGGGTCAGCCCATTGAAGAAAGGCGGTTCCTGGATATAAGTTGATTCCGGGTCCCAATCGTAAAGCTCGCCGCCGTGCGCCTGGATGTTATTCCAGGTCTCGTTGCCGGTGAAAACGTTCGAGTAGCGCTCGGCGAACATTTCTGGTTTGACGTTGTTCTCGATGGCGGCGCGCACTTCTTCGCGGCTCGGCCAAATATCTTTCAAATAGACCGGTTCATGGTCACTGCCGATGCCCAACGGCTCGCGGTCCAGGTCGATATCGATCGTGCCGGCCAGCGCGTAAGCCACGACCAGCGGCGGCGAAGCCAAGTAGCTCGCCAATGCATAAGGATGGATGCGGCCTTCGAAGTTGCGATTACCGGAGAGCACAGCCGCAGTCACCAGGTCCGCGCTGGTGATGGCTTTGACGACTTCGCCGGCCAGCGGCCCGGAGTTGCCGATGCAGGTGGTGCAG
>JBKJWG010000005.1:0-2991 GCA_046716985.1 Anaerolineales bacterium
GCTAATCATGCACCACATCTTTTTGCTGGACACGGGGATTAACTGATGCTATATCACGAGTGTGATTGTTTGTGGGCAGCAGTTTTCTTTGGAGAGCCTCAAGTGGATTCAAGGCACGATCAAGGCCGAGCCGGAACTTTCGCGGGTGGGGTTGTCGCGCCGGGTGTGTGGCAAACTGAACTGGCGCAGTGCCAACGGCAAGCTCAAGGAGATGAGTTGCCGGGTGGCGCTGTTGAAGCTGGAGCGGCGCGGAGTGATCGAGTTGAGGGCGGTTAAAAGCCCGGCGCCCAAGCGTCAGAGAAAAACGATCTATGATGAGGTGAGCCGTGCTGAACCGATCGAATGTAGTCTGAGAGAGTTGGCAGGCGTGGAACTGGTCAGAGTGGCCAGCGCCGATAGCGAAGCTTCTCGGCTGTGGAATGAGTGGATGGAGCGCTATCACTATTTGGGTAGGGGGCCGTTGTGCGGCGCGCAGCAGCGCTATTTGATTAGCAGCAAAGAAGGAAAGTACTTGGGAGCACTGGCTTTCAGCGCGGCGGCGTGGCGGGTTAAGGCGCGCGACCGGTGGATTGGCTGGAGCGATGGCGCGCGCCGAGAGAATTTGTCCAAGGTGGTGTGTAACAGTCGGTTTTTGATTTTGCCGTGGGTCAAAGTAAAAAACTTGGCTTCCCATGTGTTGTCTAAGGCGGCCAGAACCCTTTGCGCCGACTGGCAGGAGCGCTACGGTTTGGCGCCGCTGTTGTTGGAAACCTATGTGGAGAGCGGGCGCTTTAAGGGCAGCAGTTATCGAGCGGCCAATTGGCAGTGTGTGGGACAAAGCGTGGGTCGGGGGCGCCAGGACCGCACGCGCTCGGTTTCGGTTCCCCCCAAAGATGTGTATGTGTATGCTCTGACAAAGCACGCGCGTGAACTTCTGTGTCGAGCGTCGTGTGCAGCTCAGAGTGAACCGCGCCACAGAGCAAAGCCTCAAGATTGGGCGGAGCAGGAGTTTGGCGGGGCGCGGCTTAACGACGGGCGGCTCAACAAGCGGCTTTTGACGGTGGCGCGCGACTTCTACAATCGTCCCCAGGCCAATATCCCCGAGGCTTGTCAGAGCCTGGCCAAGACCCGAGCAGCGTATCGGCTTTTCGATCACCCCAAGATCGGTATGGAAAAACTTCTTGAACCGCACTACGAGGCAACCATTGAGCGCATCAGCCAAGAGAAGATCGTCTTGGTGGCGCAAGACACCACCAGCCTCAACTACAGCACCCACCCGGCCACCGTTGGGCTGGGGCCGATGAGCACCCAGCCAAAAGGCGTGGTCGGACTGCTGGTGCACGACTCGATGGCGTTTAATCTGGCGGGGACACCCTTGGGACTGATTGACGTGCAGTGTTGGGCGAGAGATGCACAACAATTTGGCAAAAAGAAGTTTCGTCACCAGCGGCCCATCGAACAGAAAGAGAGTCAGAAGTGGCTTCATGGTTTTCACAAAGTCGCTCAAGCTAGCCAGCGTTGTCCCAACACCACACTGGTGAGCGTAGGGGACCGGGAAGCCGACATCTATGAGTTGTTTCATCTGGCGCTAGGCGATCCCAGTGCAGCGCACTTGCTAGTGCGCGCCGAGCATAATCGTCAGTTGGCCGAGGAGCAGGGTTTGTTGTGGGAACAAATCGCAGCCGAGCCGGTGGCGGGCATCAAGGTATTGAGTGTCCCACGCCACGCCAAGCGCGCCGCCCGACAGGCTCATCTGGCGGTGCGCTTCAAACAAGTTAGGCTCAAGCCTCCCAAGCGCAAGGCCGAACTTGGCGAGATCAACCTCTGGGCGATTCTGGCTCAGGAGATCGACGCCCCCGAAGGGGTAGAGCCAATTGAGTGGATGCTGCTCACGACGCTGAAAGTCGAAAACTGTGAACAGGCCACCGAGAAGCTCGGTTGGTACGCCAAACGCTGGGGGATTGAAGTCTACCACCGCACACTCAAAAGCGGCTGCAAGATCGAAGAGCGCCAACTCGGCAACGCCGATCGCATCGAAGCCTGTCTAGCCATCGACATGGTAGTGGCGTGGCGCATCTTTCATTTGACCCTGCTCGGACGCGAGACTCCCGATGTGCCATGCACGGTTTTCTTTGACGACACCCAGTGGAAGGCGCTGTATTGTTTCGTCAACCAACAACCGACGCCTCCTGAACAACCGCCCACGTTGAGACAAGCTACACGCATGATGGCGAGTCTCGGCGGTTTTCTCGGTCGCCAATCAGACGGAGAGCCAGGGACCAAATCTCTGTGGATCGGCATCCAGCGCCTCGATGACATCGAAGCGACCTGGAAATTCATGGCGCAACACTTCGCCCCGCATCTGCTTTCACCCCCCGTGTCCAGACAATCGGGTTATGGTTGAGGATTAGCCCTTTGGGAGAGGGGCGAGGGTGAGGGCTCTTGCACAAGACCCTCACCTCATTCCTCTCCCAAAGGGAGAGGAGGTAAGAAGGAGACAGAGCATCATGACAACCGAACACGCAGTCACCGGACTCATCGGCGCATCGCCTAAACGAGTCGAAGATCCGCCGTTGATCACCGGCAAGGGCTGCTACACCGACGATATCCATTTGCCTGGCATGCTTTATCTGGCATTACAGCGCAGCCCGTACCCGCACGCGAAGATTGTTGCCATCGACACCAGCAAAGCCAAAACGATGCCTGGCGTCGAACTGGTCGTCACGGGTAACGATCTCAGCGAAAAATTAAATCTTACGCCGTCGCAAGTCTTGCCGAACATGAAAATACCCGCGCATGCCGTGCTGGCGAAGGGCGCAGTGCACTGCGTTGGCGTGCCGGTCGCCGCCGTCGTCGCCAAGGCCCGCGCGCAAGCCGAAGATGCCGCTCATGCCATAGAAGTCGAGTATGAAGCGCTACCGGGCGTGTCCAACGCCGAAGAAGCGCTAAAACCCGGCGCGCCGCTAGCGCATCAAGATCTCGACAGCAACATCTGCTACACGATGACGAAAA
>JBKJWG010000006.1:0-3347 GCA_046716985.1 Anaerolineales bacterium
AAATGGGGTTTCCAAAGGGGCGAGCATCCCTTTTGACGATCGTGCCATCCACTGATAATTACCGGCTTGAATGAAATAACCCACAATGGGATATTATTCCCATGAAAAGGCGACAGGATTTGTCGAAGTTTGCCGTAGTCGAGACACTGGAGGCATTTGCCAAAGCGGGGTTAGTTAGAAAGGTGTCATTGCCGTCTTGAGAGAGAGAGTTGTTCAAACCGCGCCGGAGCAAGACGACACCCGCCGGAACAATGTGGCTGTTGTTCCGGCTGCCGTACAACGGTACAAACCGTTGCGCGACATGCGGCGCATTCCGCTCGACTTAGCTTCTGGTATCAGTATTCGATTCTCTGCTGGTGGTCAGAATGTCTTAATCAAAAAGATCGTCAACCAATTCTGCCCGAGGTTTACGCCCGGCGGGAAGCCCGTATATGTTGGCGATACAAATAAGGTGTCACTTTAGCCGCCTGAAACGATCAGGCGGCTTTCTTGAGCTGGTCAGGCGCGATTGTGTCAGTGGATTCGCCGGCGAGGGCAGCTCTAGCCAGTTGCAGCACATACTCGACGGGGTTGAGTCCCTGGAGCTGCGCCGAACGAAACAGGCTCAGGAAGATTGCGTGGGTTTTTGCGCCTTGCGATGAGCGGTTCTGTTGGCTGACTTTGCGCGTGTGCACGGCGGTGCGCATCTGTTGCTCGGCATGATTGTTATACGGGCTCACCCCCTCATGGTCGAGGAAAGTAAGCAACTCGCCCCGGTGGCGTCGCAGGCGTTTGATCAGGCGTCTGGCATCGGCATCGTCGAAGGCCGCGGCAATGAGTTCGTCAAGGCGCTTATGGAGCTTTACCTTGCGCCGTGCGTAGATTGGTGGCGAACGGTTCTGCCGCTGATCTCCCAGGCGCACCGCATCCTTGAGCAAGCGAGAGAGTTTTTTCCGGAAGCGCTTCCAGGTGGCCGAGGCGTTGAGCTTGTCGACCTTGATGAGTTCGGTGAACAGGTGGAAGTAACAGCGCTGTTTGGCCAGTGTTTGGATGGCGTTGTAAGCGCCCCAGAAGTCGGTGATGAGGATGCCTGGAAAGAGCGTGCCGAGCACTTGCTTGACCACTGCGGCGCCGCGGCGGCGATCGATCAGGTAGTAGCAATAGTGGCGGGTGGCGAAGGCCCACAACCAGAAGGTCACCCCATTGACGCGCCAGCCCGTCTCGTCGGCGTGCAGCACGGCGCTATGGCGGATCTTTTCCCCAATGGCTTCATACTGGCCATCGAGAAGTGTGCCGAGGTTCTTCCATGCGAGGGTCAGTCCGCCCGGGCTGACGGGAAATCCCAGGGATACCGCGGCAGTTTTCACACAGTTGCCCACACTGACACCCACGATATAATGCAGCCAGGCGCTGTAGACCACAAAGCGCAGTCCCAGACTCGATCGCGGCAAGGCCGCGGTGACCTTCGGGGCAACGATCGTCTTACAGTGACTACACCAGTAGCCATGGATGGTGTGGGCGGTAACCAGCGGGGTGACTTGCGGGATATCTTCGATGAGCCGGGTATGCTGGCGGATAGGTTTATCCACGGGCGTGCCACACTGCGGGCAAGTCCTGAGCCGGTGTTCGCACTGGGTGTCGATGTGCTCTGGATTTGGGCGACAGGCGCCGGGGTGGCCGGGTTTTCGGCCCGGCTTGTTGCAGCGCCGGCTCGGACTCGGTTTCAAGTACACCGGCGTCATGCCCGAGGGAGTCGTGGGGGCCACGCTGGTGTCCTTGGAACTGGCCTGGAGTCGCTCCCAGCGTTCGGCTTTTTCCCACAGCGCCACAATCGCGGCCTGGGCGCGCTCACGCGGCAGATCCAGGATGGCCAGGGCCTGCTCGCGCTTCACCGCGCGTGGGCCTCGTCGCTGAGCGCCTGTTGCCAGTGCCGAGCAAGGGGATACAAATAGATGCCTTTGACCACGCCGTGGCGATGATACGTATTGCCGCGTTTAGCATGCCCTTGGGTCTCGCCTACACAGACCCAATTGGCGGCCTGGTAGCAGGTGCCCGCAAAGCGCGACCGGTCCACGAAGGTCTCGGCCAAGTACACGCGATGGCCATAGCGCTGCTCCCAGCAGCCAGGCAATGTGCGCACGCTCAAGGCCAGCACCTTGGAGGCCAGATGCGCGACCCGCACCCAGGGCAAAATCAGAAATCTCACGTTGTTGGTGATGAGGTGCAGACGTGTGCGCTTGACACAGGCCGTCCAACCGATATGACGGTCCCGCGCAGCAATCTTCCAGGCGGCGCTGGCCCAGCCCAGGCAAGCCACCACTTGGCCATCGATGAATACCAGTTGCTTGAGGTGTTCGCCCACGAGCTTGGGGCGGCCCAAGTAGTGGTAATGGTGCAACAGGTAGTCCCAGAGTTCGCTGTGTGCTCCCTGCGCCGGCTCGATAACTGGCGCAGGATAGTCCCCCACCGCCCCACTCAGCGGCTGGTGGGTGTAGAGCGGAACCTGGGCGTAGGTCTGCTTCGAAACATTGCTCTTGACTCGCTGGCGCGGCGGCAACTCGATGAGCCTCGCCTCTTCCAAGCGCAGCAACAGGTCCCGCGCCGCAAACTCCTTGTAACCCCCGTTGGGCTGCCGCCAATCCCACAGCTCACACAGCATTCGCGCAATAAAGCTGCGCCCACGGGCATAATGCGAGGCAATGGCCGTCTCAATGTGCGCGATGTCCCTCGCAGTCAGATCACGGCCACGGTAGCGGAAAAGAATCGAATCCACGTGGTTCCCCCAAACAAGGGGAACCATACAGGAAAACTGCCTCTGACGCCAGCGAAATCTTTCATACGGCTAAAGTGACACCAAATAAGAAGTGGGCCTATTTCGATCCAGACTATTTGCATTTACTGGGTCTCGCAATTGAAGACCACAGAAAATTGCCAGATGTTGTCGTACATTTAAAGGAGCGGAACTGGCTTGTTCTGATTGAGGCGGTAACGAGTCACGGCCTGGTAAGTCCGAAACGTTTAACAGAATTGAAAAACCTCTTCGCTGATAGCAAGGCGAGACTTGTTTTCGTAACCGCCTTTCTCGATCGGATGAGGCTCCGAAAGTATCTCGACGAAATCGCATGGGAGACCGAGGTGTGGATTGCTGATACACCTGACCACATGATTCATTTCAACGGGGAGCGGTTCCTTGGCCCTTACTAGAGAGGCGTGGCTGTGACTCTTAGATTTTCTATTTGGTGCGGGATTGAGCAACTCAGACCTACCTAAGGATATTCATTCTGACGCGGACGACTTGCGCCGTGAACTGGCACGGTTCCGCTCAGAGAACGCCGAATTACGTAAGCGTTTGAGCCTCTCCATTCATG
>JBKJWG010000007.1:0-5053 GCA_046716985.1 Anaerolineales bacterium
CGTCAGCGACGGCGCTAACAGCGACATTCGCTACAATACGTTCTACCCGCGCTGGGCTTATGACGATTATCGCCAGCTGCTACAGGCAGAGGCCGCGCAAGCTGGCTGGCACTATGCGGACCTGTGGCAAGCGGCCGACAATGCCGAATTCACTAATACGCCGATCCACCTTACGACGCGGGGTACACTAGAATTCGCTGATGCCATCATTGCCGCGCTACGTGAACAGTTCAACTTTCAACCCTAAACTTTCACATTCAAGCTCGATGCCTCGCTTTCGTAATTTCCCTGTTTACTTGTTTACCTGTGTACTCTTCACTTTGCTTGTCTCCTGTGGCGTCTCAGCCGGCTCACCCGAGCAAGCCGTCCAGGACTATTTGCGAGCGATTGTCTCTACAGATGAAACCAGCGCGGTGAACGTCTCATGCTCCGAGTGGGAGCAGCAAGCCGTTCTCGAAAGCGCCGCCTATGAAGGTGTGCAAACTCAACTCGAGAATTTGGATTGCTCGCTGCTAGCACAAGACGGCGATAGCGCCCTGGTGAGCTGCACGGGCCAAATCCATTTCAGCTATGCTGGCGGCGAAGATCAGATCGACGACCTGGCCGGCCGCGTCTTCAGGGCCGTCGTGCAGGGTGGCGAATGGAAGATGTGCGGCCTCGCCAGCGAAGGCTCCGCGGATCTGCAGCCGACATCCACACCTGAGCCGCTCGTGCAGGTCGTGACCAACACCGCTCCACCACCGACAGCCACGCCGGATTTCACTCCGACGCCCGACACGCGGCCGCTGCCCGCCGAATGGCGCAACTGGCCGATCATTCCCACGCTCAGCCCGTGGCTCGCCGAAGTTTACGAGCGCAGCATTGAGCAGGGCAACGACCCGCATCATTTTTCTGTGGCGGGCGATTGCCAGAATATTACCAATGCCTTTATGGGTTTATATGATGACCCCGGTCGTTATCATCTAAACAACAAAGACGCGTATTTACAGGAGACTATCGATTACTATGCCGGCTCGTGGAACCGCGATGGACTCGCCGTGGATGGCGGCTTCAACTTCCCGGCCATCTTCACCCCGTTGCGCGCCGACCCGGACCAATGTGAGAATGGCGAGAACCCACTCCAATGCGAGATGCGCACCTGGAAGCCGGCCTTCATCATCATTTCGATGGAATTTGTTTACGCTGGCCGCACTGCGGAGAATTACGAACAATATCTGCGCGACACGGTGGAGTATGTCCTATCCCAAAATGTAATCCCGATCCTGGCCACCAAAGCTGACAATGTGGAGGGTGGCCACGCCATCAACCTGGCCACCGCCCAAGTGGCTTATGATTACGACATTCCGTTGTTCAACTGGTGGCGCGCCGCCCAGCCTCTCACCGACCACGGCTTGGACTTGACCCGCGATGCCAACACGCGGCCGCAGGGTTTCCACATCACTTATGAAGCTTGGAGCGTGCGTTCCTATACTGGCTTGAAAACTTTGGATGCGTTGCGCCGAGCTTTGCTAGACTTGGGCGCTGGAGGCTAAATTGAAAGACGAAATTGTCGCTAAGTTAAATGCTTACATTACGACACAGATCTTGAAGCGCCCGGATAAGACGCTCAATCCAAACGAGCTGCTCATCTCCGGCGGCCTGATCGATTCGTTCTCGCTGGTGGATCTAGCCCTGTTCGCCGAACAAACCTGGGGCGCGCGCATTGATGATACCGAGCTCAATGCCCAAACTTTTGACACACTTAATCAATTGGCGGAAATGATCGAGAAAAGGAAAAAATAGCTAGCTAGCCTCAAATTCACGTAAATATTTTTCGCGGTTGTCGCGACGGGCGTGCTTGCCGCTGGACGTTTTGACGATCCAGCCGCGCGGCACGAAGCGCAGATCGCCCAGGGTCACTTCGGTTTCTTGCACGATCTTGGCGCGCAGTTCTTGTTCTGCCTTCTGCAAATCTGCGGCTTCAGCCGCTTCCGCCACTATCACCACTTTCTCGGAACCCAGGCGTTCGTCCAGCACGCCGAAAGCCACCGCTCGGCCTGGGTGAATGCCATGCGTGTGGTTGGCGATGGCTTCCAGATCCTGCGGATAAACATTTTTACCGCCCACAATGAGCAGGTCTTTTTTGCGGCCACTGATAAATAATTCGCCGTCTGCTAAATAACCCATGTCGCCGCTTAGATACCAGCCATCTTTGGTGATGGCTTCCGCGCTGAGGTCAGGCCGCTTGTAATAACCGCTCAGCATGAATTCGCTGCGCAGTGCGATCTCGCCGACGCGGCGCTCGGGCAGAGGCGTGTGCTGCTCGTTAAAGATGGCCAGCTCAACCGTCTCGATCGGTTTGCCGCAGCTCACTACGCGCTTGCCACTGGCCGCCGGGACGGCTTGGCCGCGTTCCTGTAGCGCGGCGATCTCAACTACATCGACGCGGGGTGGGGCGCCTAATTCTGTTTGCGTCACCGCAAAGGTATTTTCGGCCATCGCATAGCTCACTGCCAAACTGTTCGGGGAAAAACCGAACGGCTCCACCTTTTGCAAAAAGGCTTGATGGCTTTCGTCGTAAACCGGCTCCGAGCAATTGATCGCTGCCCGCCAGGAGGAAAGATCGTATTGCTGTCCGGGTCGTAGCGTGCGCGCAATGTGATGGTAAGCAAAGTTGGGCAGCCAGCACAATGTGCCGCGGTGCTTGCTGATCGCCTGCAGCAATGTGGCGGGCTGCTTGACCCATTCGAAGGGCGACATCAGAACCAAATGCGTGCCGCTCACGATCGGCATCACAAAGCCGGCGATGAGGCCCATGTCATGATAAAGCGGCAGCCAGCTCACGATCACGTCGCTGGCCGGGTCGAGTCGAATGGACTTGCCGTAGGCCTCGACGTGTTTGAGCACCGCGCTGTGCGAAAGCGCCACGCCCTTCTGCAAACCTGTGCTGCCGCTGCTGTGCTGCAGCAACGCGATGTCATCCGGCTGAATATGGGGCGGCTCGAGAACGCCGCTCGCGTTGCCGACTTTGAAATCGGCTGTCGAAAATAATTTGCAATCAATGCCCTTAAGCAGGTCGGAGAGGGCGGGGTGAAATTCTGGATAAGTGATAACTGCCTTTGCGCCGGAATGCTCGACCAACACTTTGACTCGCTCGCGATATAGATCGGGGTCCAGTTTTTCGGTGAGGAAAGGGAAAATCGAGGGAATGGCGCCCAACAATGCCGCACCCCAGAATGCGTAGATTAAGTCCACCGAATGCTGCAGCACCAGGATGACCAGGTCGCCGGCGCCAATGCTGTTGGCCGCGAGGCTGGCGGCGTACGCGTAAGCCTCATCGGCCAGCTGGCGGGTCGTAATGGCTTGCTCCTTGTCGCGCTCGACGAAGGTAATAGCGGTTTTGTTGGGCTGCTGCTCCGCGCGCGCGATTAGCGAACTGACTAATGTTTTGGTTTCAGTTTTGTTCAAAGCCATGAGACGTATTTTAGCCTAGCCCTCTTTGCAAACCGTGTTGGAATATATTCTGTAGGGGCAGGTCTCAGACCTGTCCGCTTCGCTAAGAAATATCATCATTGTGGGCGGGTTTGAAACCCGCCCCTACAAAAATCTGTCATTAAGCGGCAATGACGGTGCGCGGCGACTGCCTTGACATTCGCCCTCAATTCTCCAAAAAACTCCACATCTCTGCTTTAATGCGCTCGTCGCCGACCAACTCGAAAGCAGTAACCCTAACCGAAACAGAATACGAGAGATAGGCAAGAACAGCGCTGGGGAGAGTTTGACCGCCTCCGGGGCCATCGGCAATGCAGATCGCCCCGCCATCTCTCGTCGAGAATCGGAGTCCGCTGCGGAGTAGAGTCTTTGGTAGGTTCAGACAACCGCTTATGGTGAAATACGCCATTGGCGTCCCCTGCAGGGGTGCTGGCCCCATAAATTAAAGAGTCTTTTTTGATGGTTTGGGGCCAGCTTAAAAAGACCGGGCTGTTGGCCCGGTCTGTGAAAGCTATCCAGTTTGGTCTAGCGCCCGTTGGGGCTGGCTAAGATCGGGGTGCCGCCGATGCGCTTCTTCGCAATGGCCGGCACGAGCTTTTCGAATTCTTCGCGGGTGAGCGTTTCAACTTCGACCAATTTTTCCGAAACCTTTTTGAGTTCTTTCTTGTACTTGGTCAGGATCTTTTTGGCCGTATCGTGAGCTTCGTTGACCAATTTCATGACTTCACGGTCGATCTCTTCCGCAATGGCTTCGGAATAATCCTTTTGCTCCGAGATCTCACGGCCCAGGAAAATGAGCTCTTCTTTCTGGCCATACACGCGCGGCCCCAGGATTTCACTCATGCCCAGGCGCATGACCATTTGGCGGGCGATCTGGGTCACATTTTGAATATCGGATGAGGCGCCGGTAGTGATGTCGTCGAAGATCAATTCTTCGGCGGCGCGCCCGCCCAAGCCTACTGCCATGCGCTCCGACAAAGCCCTGCGGCTGCGCAGCTCGCGGTCTTCGTCCGGCAACATCAGGGTGTAGCCACCGGATTGGCCGCGCGGTACGATGGTGACTTTGTGGATCGGGTCGGCGTTGGGCAGCACATGTCCTACGATGGCATGTCCGGCTTCGTGATAAGCCACGATCAATTTCTCTTCGGGGCTGATCAGTTTGCTGCGGCGTTCGGGGCCGCCCAGCATGACGCGTTCAACCGCTTCTTGAAATTCGTCCTGACCTATGGTCTTTTTATTGCGGCGGGCGGCCAGGATGGCGGCTTCGTTGACCAGGTTTTCCAGGTCAGCGCCGACGAAACCGGGAGTGCCGCGTGCCAATGTTTCCAACTTTACATCTTTGGCGAGTGGTTTGCCGCGCACGTGCACTTTGAGGATCTCTTCGCGGCCGCGCACATCCGGTGCATCCAGCACCACGCGGCGGTCGAAACGACCGGGGCGCAACAGAGCCGGATCCAAAATATCGGGGCGGTTGGTGGCGGCGATCATAATGATATTGGTATCGGTGTCGAAGCCGTCCATTTCGACAAGCATTTGATTCAATGTTTGCTCGCGCTCGTCGTGGCTGCCGCCCAGGCCGGCG
>JBKJWG010000008.1:0-2919 GCA_046716985.1 Anaerolineales bacterium
GAGAGATGTTCTCACGCGTGGGCTGGTTGGAACGCCGGCCATAGACATGGGCCTGGTATTCCTTGCCGCCCACCTCCGCGACTCGGCGGATCGACGAACTTCCCGAACGGTCGTTCGTCACGGCCAACACGCCCAGCTTGCCTTGGGCCGAGACCCGCTCTTCCAGCAACCGGACCACCTCGGCAGGCATGTTCTTGCGTACGGAATAGGGCAAGGCCTGCTGTAGCGCCAATTGCGGGTTCGAACCGATCAACTGTTGGAGGGCCGCGCGGCGCGCAAGGGCCTCCCGCATCCCCACCTGTATGGCCGCGGCGCGCGCCGCACTCGTTTGAAGTTGCGCATAGCGCTGGGCCCAGTGCTGAAAAGGCTCCATGCGCGAGCGAATCAGCGCCTCTTCCTGGGCGGTGGGCTGGGCTTCAGGCGTCCAACCGGTCCACTGCGTTCGACGCGGCTCGGCGCCAGAAACGTCATGCGGGTGGCGTTCGGCATTCTGCGCGCAGTGGCAGGACCGTTCGCTTTCAACGGCGAGCGGAGCGCCTTCCGCTTTGGGCGCAAGTTGGGTATCCGCTTCCGTGGCCCGTGAAGCGTGCGCCATAGCGTCTGTCGAGGATCGTACTTCGCCCACGGGCGCGTTGCCGGCCCATTCCGCGAATGGAGTCCGCGAATTTGAGCACAAATATAGGCTGGAAATTACAGTCGCCGCAAGGATGACGGCGACTGAGACGCGAATGAGGGCGCTGCTTCTTTCCATATTTACCTCCGAAATTTTATGGCGCATTTTTCATACAATGCGCCACATTTCAGAGAAAATATACGATATAAAAATGTAAATTATGAAACAATAACGACATGAATATAATTAAATTTATCAAAACATGTACTGCACTAGCCCAAGTTCGCCAGTTAAGGGGCAGTTTTTGATGTAAGTCCTTTAAAATCAAGGCCAGGACTTGAGAAATTAGGACTACAAAAGCTCTGCAGATTGGACCCACATGGGTCGGCTCAGACGCTCCGGGAGCGTTAGACCGAGGCGCTCTAGGAGGACTTGCTGGTGTTTGTCGGGACGGGTCACACAGTGGAGCCGCAGGTCTCGGCCGGTCGTCGAGCGTAGGAGGATCTCGTGGGCTTTAAGCTTGGTGAACTCCTCAAGAATCGTTCGTACCCCCCGGCCCAAGCCCGCCCGCTCCATCCAGGCCTGAAGCGTTTTCCAAAGCGCGTAGGCCAAAAACGAAGAGAGGATGTGCGCCTGTACGCGCTTCTCTTTGTGGTGCCAGATGGGACGGATCTGCAATTGGCTTTTCTCCGTTCGAAAAGCTTCCTCGACATCGGTCAATTGGATGTAGGTGCGCCACAACGCTTGTGGGGACTGGCCGGTGATGTTGGTGCGCAGCAGGTAACAGCCCTCACTCAAATCCGCCCAGGCCTGCCAGTCCTTGAGGCGCTCCCAGACGATTTTCACTCCGCCGGGCGCCAGCGGGTTTTCCTGCAGTTCAATCCGAAAGGCCTTTGCGGCCCGTGGATTTCGCTCCAGAAGCCGGCCGACCTGCCGTTCCAGAGCCTCTCGCCGGCGGGGCCGTTTCGCTCGTTGCAGTCCGCGTTGCATCCGCTGCAAGGCCTCTTCGATTCGCTTCAGGAAGCGCTCATGCATCGCCTCTTCTTTGGCCCGGCGCGCCGCGCTCCGGCACAGCACAAACGTCTCCGGCCCTTCCGCGCTGGGCACCAGCTTGACCTCCACGCCCGCTTCCACCTCGGCCCAGTCCTGCTTCACCAGGTGCTGCTCGAATTGCCGCAAGAGGGCCTTCGGCGTGCCCACCAAATACTGGCCGCCGCTTTCCCGGATCAAGGCCAAGTTCTCCTCGTTGACCACCCCACGGTCGAACACCCAGATCCGTTGGATCTTCCCGTACTTTGTCTCCATGGCCTCCACGATCTCTTTAAGCGTTTTGGTATCGTGCCGGTTTCCCTCGAAGACCTCGAAGCCCAGCGGAAAGCCTTCCCGGGTGACGACCAGGGCAATCAGCACCTGCTTGCAGTCGAAGCGATGGTCCCGGCTGTACCCGTATTGCGCCTGGGGATTTCCTTCGGCCAGGCCTTCAAAATAGGTGCTCGTCACG
Organism: Anaerolineales bacterium; assembly: GCA_046716985.1. GTDB lineage: Bacteria > Chloroflexota > Anaerolineae > Anaerolineales > UBA11579 > JAMCZK01. Next base: position 2,115 of record JBKJWG010000008.1, read on the forward strand.
TCGTACAGCAACACCTCCAAATCCAGTTTGAACAGTTCTCCCAGCCGTTCCTTCAAGTGGACTTCCAACTTGGACTTGAGAGGCAAGATTTCGTCCAAGGTCCGGTACAACCGCGCCTCGTTGACCTGTTCGCTGGCCACGCCCAAGAGTTGGGGCAGCGCGGTGCGCCGATACCACGTGTCTGCAATATGCATTTCACTGCTCGGCTCGATCAGCCGTGCCAGCGTAATCACACAGGCCATCAGGCCCCAAGGCACCTCTTCCCGGCCCCCGGGCAGTTCTCTCTCGAAAAACTCGTCCAACGACAGGGTCCGCCACAGCGCCAGCCCCAGGAACACCTCGCCATAGTCCCGGCTGCACACCACCCGCACGCCACGCAGATCTACCTCGATGCGTTCCGGCACCACCTCTCCGGGCGCTTCTTTCCAAAGCGTCAACTGCCGCACTTTGGACGCCGCCTTGCCGTCGAGTTGCGCGGCCAGACGGATATAGCCCGCGTGCTCGCCCGCCTCCAATTCCCCCAGATACGCCACTACGCGGTGCCGCGGCCCCTTGGCCGTCCGGTACGATTCGACCAATTGCCAGTAGGCATGTTTTTTGCCACCCCGCGGAATCAGAATAGGTTTGAGAAACATCGCTGCCTCCGCGATCCGTCAGAGTCATCATCGGCATTTTCAAGTCGGACTCAAGGGGGTAGGTTTAGACTACAAACCCTTTTTGAAAATCGGAGCAAGGCGCAGTAAGGACTTGCTCAAAAAAAAGGCCCTATAATTCCTGTTTTTGGACTGAAGTTGGCGAACTTGGG
>JBKJWG010000009.1:0-2657 GCA_046716985.1 Anaerolineales bacterium
GTTGAGATGAGCAACAATAACTTCACCAAGGCCAATGCGTTTTGGTTCCTGCCGCGTATCGTCAACGACTAACTTTCACGCCTAACAAATAAGAGGCGCCTAAAATTGGCGCCTCTTTTATTTCCGCTAAATGGCATCCGCTTTTAATGCGGCGCTTCAGCTTTCACCGAATTGCGCAATTCCCCCAAGCCTTCAATACTCACCACGACTTCGTCGCCATCGTTCAGGGCGCCCACGCCCGATGGCGTGCCGGTCAGCAGCAGGTCGCCGGGCTCCAGCGTCATCACCGAAGAAACGTAGGCCACCAGCTGCCGCACCGGAAAGACCATGTCGCGCGTCGAGCCCATTTGGCGCAGCTCGCCGTTCACCGTGCAAGTGATCACCGCGTCGGCTGGATCGAATTCCGTTTCGATCCACGGCCCGAATGGGCAGAACGTGTCGAAGCCTTTGCCGCGCGTCCACTGGCCGTCGCGCTTTTGCAGGTCGCGCGCAGTCACATCGTTGGCGACCGTGTAGCCAAGGATGTAATCCTTGGCAGACTCCGGATTCAGCCAGCGGCCGCGTTTACCGATCACCACGGCCAGTTCGGCCTCGTGCTCTACCTGCTGCGATTGCGGCGGCAATACAATAGTCTCGCCAGGTCCAATAATCGACGAAGGCGGCTTGAGGAACAGCAACGGAACCTCGGGCACCTCGTTGCCGAGTTCCTTGGCATGCTCCACATAATTGCGCCCGATGCAAATGATCTTTGTCGGCGTTGCCGGCGGCAGCAGCTTGAGACCTTCAAGCGAAAGTTCGGCCGCCCCGCGCCGGAAGGTATCGAAGGGCGTACCCACGATCACACCGGCCTTATCGTCAAGCACCCACCCGTAGCGCGGCGCGCCGTCTTTATCGAGGAAGCGAATGATACGCACGAGATCCTTTTTAGCTTGAGCGCGCCGGGCGAGCCGCAGCCAGGCGTCGCAATACTTTGTCCGTCTTCAGTTGCTGCTCTTTGAATTTGTCGGCATAGCGCCAGCGCAGCGCGCTGCCGAGCGCATGGATCAGCGCGCCAAGAACGAAGCTCATTGCTTCGTTCTGCTCCTGGCGCTGTACTTCCAGCACGATGTCGGCCTTGCGCGCCGCTTCGAACGAAGCGCCGCCCACGATGGCCGCTCCGCGCAGGCCCAATGTCTTGGCCTGCGCCAGCGCCGACGAGATCAGCGGTGTGTCGTCGGTCAAGTCGATCGCCAATAATAAATCCCCCTCGCCGGCCAGCGACAGTGTGCGCGCCAGCGCGCCTTCTTCCGTCGCCAGTCGCACCGCCAGAATGCCGACAACTTGCAAATGGCGCTGCAACTCATCCAACACATATTGTCCAACAGCGTCCGCCAAAATAAACACGCGCTTGGATTGCCCGAATGCCTGCAGCAGTTTTTCCATCGGCGCTGGGTCGATCAACTTGCGCGCTCGCTCGATCGCATCGCCCAAATCTTTGAAGGCCCGGTCAGCCTGGCCGCGCAGCGTGTCAGCTGCGCCCTCCTTGGGCCGCAGCAGCAGATCCTCCAGCACGCGGCCGCGGATCTCATCTTGCAGTTCCGGGAAGCCGCTGTAGTCCAGCGTTTGCGCAAAGCGCACCACCGTGGCCGCGTCCACGTCCACCTCGTGCGCCAATTCAGAGGCCGTCATTAACGCGGCCTGCACGTAGGAATCGAGTATATAATCAGCCAGTCGCTGAAAACTCTTGGAAAGACGCGGGCGAGCTTCACGAATGCGCTCGGCGTAAGTGCCGGAAGCCATGAAGGCGAACTATAGCACAGAAAATTGCGGCGAGCTCTAAAACTGCAATTTGCATTGCAATTTTCGGCACAATCCAAAACGTGTATAATGCGCGCCTTGGGCGAGTAGCTCAGTTGGTTAGAGCGCTTCCTTTACAAGGAAGATGTCGTAGGTTCGAGTCCTATCTCGCCCACTGGCACGAACCAAAGTGACTATGCCTAAATGGGAGTACCTTGAGCTTAAGATCACTCACGGCGAAGTAGAAGTCGTCGATGGTGAATTGCTGCCTCCCGCCCAACCCGGCAAGACCGATCCCTACGACTACGTCAAGCGCATGATCTCCGACGGCTGGCAGTTGGTCACCCGCTCCGGCTCGCTGGGCGATGAATTTTCCGTCGTCCTGAAACGCCCCCTAGCAGACTAAGCTGATAGTTCAATGATCGAAACCAGCGCGTGGACCGTTTTCCTCGCTGCCCTCATCACCGCGCTCGCTACCGGCCTGGGCGCCTTGCCGTTCTTCTTCGTCAAGCAGTCTCCTGAGCGCTCGATCGGAATCTACAACGCCATCGCCGCCGGCCTCATGCTGGGCGCCTGCTTCAGCCTCATCAACGAAGGCGCGGGCATTGACTTGACTCTGCTTTTGGTCGGCATGCTTGCAGGGGTGCTCTTGGTGTTCCTGCTAAACCGTCGGCTTACCGAAGGCAAGGAAGCTTACATTCAGCGTCTAAAGAGCGCGGCAGGCCTCAAAGCGCTGATGATCGTGGGCATCATGACGTTGCACTCGTTCGCAGAAGGCGTGGGCGTCGGCGTGGCTTACGGCGGCGGGCAATCGCTGGGTGCCTTCATCACGCTCGCCATCGCCATCCATAATATTCACGAAGGGATGGCCATTAGCCTGG
>JBKJWG010000010.1:0-3861 GCA_046716985.1 Anaerolineales bacterium
CACCCCGCAACTCCAGGGCGCAAAGAGGGGGCGTGGGCCGGCCGCTAAATTTGCTAGCCAATAGTAAGAGTATAAGCCCGAAAATACCGCTGCCCCCGGCCGGGCCGACAGCGGAAAGACGGTTTCACAGGAAACTCGTCCTTCGCCTAACTACTACAAGGAGAAGATCATGAAAAGCAGGAAAACAGATCGGCTGGTGCTAGGCATCTTGCTCGTGGGAGCGGCCTTAATGCTGGCGGCCTGCCAGCCCGCGGCGGGCGCCGCCACCCAAGCGCCACCCGCGGCCCAGGCCACGAGCGAACCCGCGCCGGCTGAGCCGGCCACGCTCACCGTGCTGGAGTGGGCCTACTACGAAGTGCCAGAGATGTGGGTCGAGTTTGGACAGGAGCATCCCGAAGTCGAAGTCGTATTCAATTTCGGCGCGGATGACCCAGATATCCTGGCCAAGACCCTGGCCGGCTCGGGTGAGGATATCATCCACCTCTATACGCCTTTCCTCCAGTTCTATGTGGACGAAGGCCTTATTCAGCCGATTGATACTTCCAAGCTCGAAAACTGGAATAAGATCCCGCAGGGCTTTCAAGAAAGCTGCACCATTGACGGTGTGGTCTATTGCGTGCCGTGGGACTGGGGCTTCTCTTCCCTCCTGTATCGCACCGATAAGATCCCCGCAGGTGTGGATTCGTGGTCCGCTCTGTTCGATGAGGCCTACGCCGGTCACATCTCCATGTTCGACGATGGCCCGAGCGCGGTGGCGGTGGCTGCCTACATTCTGGGCTACGACGAGCAGAACCTGAGCGACGCGCAGCTAGATGAGATCAAGCAGATGTGGCTCGATCAAGCCAACCTCAACCTGTTCTACTGGGGCGACGAAGCCTCACTGGAAGCTGGCTTCACCTCCGAGGACATCTGGATCGCCTACGCCTGGAACGGAGCTTACTACCGTTTGCTCACCGCAGAGGTGCCCGTTGCCTATGCGGACCCTGTAGAGGGCCGCAATAGTTGGATCGGCCAATATGTGATCTCGGCCAACACGGAAAACTATGATCTGGCCCTGGAATTTCTCGATGGCAAACTGGGCGAGCAAACCGCGACCAATCTCCTGGTTCTATACGCTTACGGCCACGTGGTTCCAGAGTACTTTGACGCGGTGACCGACCCGCTCCTAATCCAAGCGCTTTCGCTGGATGACCCGAGCATCCTGGATCACACCAATTTCACCGTGCCGCTCTCATCTGTCGATCGTGACCGATTCAATGAGATGTGGGCCGAGGTGAAAGCTACTTTGCAGTAGTGCCAAGTAGCTAAGGCTTGAGTGATTCGATAGTGGGGCCGGCCCCGGTTTTGGGGCCAGCCCCACTTCGATATCTAAACTATGATCAATCGCAATAGAATTGCAGGGGGGCTGCTCGCGTTCCCGGCATTTTGGCTGCTGTTGTTCTTTATCGCCCCGCTCCTGATCATGGCAATTTATAGTTTTCGCCCTGATATGCGCGGCGGCATATTCTCGCTGAGCTGGATGCCAACCCTGGCCCATTACGAAAAAGTTGTCGGCGGCGGGATCTACATGCCGCTGCTCGGAGTTTCGATCGGAGTGGCTTTATTAGTTGCCTTGGTGGCGACTACACTGGCTTACCCGCTGGCCTATTTCCTTGTTTTTCGCGCCCGCCAGCGCGCCTCGGTCCTGCTGACTTTATTAATTTTGCCCTTCTGGACCAGTTATCTTTTGCGGATTATTTCGTGGAAGATCATTCTCGGCTCGAGGGGTCTTATTAATACGGTGCTGATCCAAGCCGGGTTGGTAACAGAGCCTGTGCCCATTCTCTTGTACAGTCGGGCAGCGGTGATCATTACGCTGGTTTATCTCTGGCTTCCATTCGTTGCCTTGCCGATATACGCGGCACTACAGCGTATTGACCGCTCCCTGCTGGAAGCAGCCTCTATCTTGGGCGCCCCGCCGTGGCTCAGGTTCTTGCGGATTACCTTCCCCTTGAGTCTGCCCGGTGTGCTGGCGGGGTTCTTTATGGTCTTTATTCCAACCGTTGGCGAATACATCACGCCTTTATTGGTGGGAGGCAGCCGCGGTTCGCTGTATGGCAATGCTGTACAGCAGTTCTTCGGCGAGGGCCTCAATTGGCCAATGGGGTCGGCGATGGCGCTGGTGATGCTGGCCGCCATCCTGGCTTTGGTGGCCGTGCTGGCCAAGCTGGTGGACCTGAAAAAATTCGTGGACTGAGCCACACAACCAAAGAGCGCATCCATGTTAATCCTTTACTACATCATCCTGATCGTTCTGCTATATATCCCTATTTTCTTATTATTCCTATTCTCCGTGAACAATGGTTTGACCTTTTCATTCCCGCTTCAAGGCCTAACGCTGCATTGGTATCAAGACATGTCACAAAATGCCGCACTGACGCATGCGCTGCTTAACAGCGCGCTCGTGGCAATCCTCAGCAGCTTGGCCGCTACCACTCTGGGAACTTGCGCTGCCATTGCGATTACGCGCTTTAAGTTTAAGGGCAAGGCTATTTTCCTTTCGATCGCACTGATGCCTTTGCTGGTACCCCTGTTGATATTAGGGGTGGCGTTGCTGCTCTTGTTCGCTTCCCTGGATATCGAGCGCTCGCTTTGGAGCGTAGGCATCGCCCACACAGTGGTAAGCCTGCCCTACACATTGTTGATCCTGATGGCGCGCTTAGTGGGATTCGATCCGCATTTGGAGGAGGCGGCCCAGGACTTGGGCGCGGGCTACCTTTACACGTTGCGGCGCGTGGTGCTGCCGATGATCTCCCCGGCTATGGTAGCCGCGATGCTGATCGCCTTCACAGTGTCATTTGACGAATTTGTTTTGGCGTCTTTTCTGATCGGGCGCGAGCCAACGCTCCCCGTTTTTCTTTATGGGCAATTACGCTTTGCCAATCGCTTCCCGCAAGTAGTGGCGCTGGCTGTGGTGGTGATGGTGGTCTCAATCGGACTGGTGCTTGTGGCAGAACGATTGCGCGTTGCCGGCACGCGCGCTCCAGTCGAAAGGCGGACCACGTGAGCGCGGAAGGGAAAGCAGAAGCCAAACTTGTTCCAGCAGTCGAATTAAGGAATGTGCGCAAGAGCTTCGGCGATTTCCACGCGGTCAAAGGCATCTCCTTGGAAATACGACAGGGCGAGTTCTTTTCGCTGCTTGGTCCTTCGGGGTGCGGCAAGACGACCACATTGCGCATGATCGCTGGCTTTGAACAACCCAGCGGCGGCGAACTTCTGCTGCTGGGAAAGGAAGTCAGCCATCAGCCTCCAAATAAGCGCAACGTCAACATGGTCTTTCAAAACTATGCGCTCTTCCCCCATATGACTGTGTTTGAAAACGTCGCATTTGGTCTGCAGACCAAAAGGGTCCCTGCCGATGAGATCAAACGCAGGGTAGCGGAGGTGTTACAAGCTGTTCGTTTGCCTGGCTTGGAAGATCGCAAACCCACTCAGCTTTCGGGGGGACAACAGCAGCGTGTGGCTCTGGCGCGCGCCCTGGTCAACCGGCCAAGCGTGTTATTGCTCGATGAACCGCTTGGGGCGCTGGATCAGAAACTACGCAAAGAAATGCAACTGGAGCTTAAGCGATTGCAACGCGAAGTAGGCATCACTTTTATTTACGTTACCCACGATCAGGAAGAAGCCCTGACCATGTCGGATCGTATTTGCGTGATGCACGCGGGCGAAGTACTTCAGGTGGATCAACCACGCGCCATCTATGAGCAGCCGACCTCACGGTTTGCAGCCGATTTTATTGGGACGACTAACTTCCTGGAAGGGGTTTTGGATTACACGACCGGGAATGTTGCAACGGTGAAGGTCGAGGGGATAGGGCTGATC
>JBKJWG010000011.1:0-6365 GCA_046716985.1 Anaerolineales bacterium
GGTTTCGTTAATGCAAATGAGGAGAAGGTTGGCATGATGCGAATCGCCATCCCTAAATGGGTTTTGGCAATCCTTGCTATAGGATTGCTTTTCGCGTTGGCGGCTTGTGCAGGCCGATCGCCCGCCGACACCACTTCCACTCCATTATTTGATATTCCGATCGAAGACCTGCTGGCATATGTGCCAGCCGGTTCTTTTTTTATGGGCAGCGATTTGGATGTAGACCCACTGGCGCGCCAGGATGAATTTCCGCTGCACGTTATCCGCCTGGATGGCTTCCATATTTATCGCAACGAAGTCACCAACGACATGTACGCCCAGTGCATGGCAGCCGGTCAATGCTCTACTCCGACCAAGGTAGATGAAGATGGGCCGTCATATCATTACGGCGAAGAAGCTTATAAGAACAATCCTGTCGTAGGTGTCGACTGGGACCAGGCGGTCGCATTCTGCACCTGGGCCGCGGCGCGACTGCCAACCGAAGCCGAATGGGAGAAGGCCGGCCGCGGCGAATTTGGTGATCTATACCCATGGGGCAACGATGACCCGAGCTGTGATCTCTCCAATATGGAGAGTTGCTTGCCCGAACCAGATACTGACCAGATCGGGCAATATCCCAATGGCCTGAGCGTATATCAAGCCAGTGATATGGCAGGCAACGTGTGGGAGTGGACGGCCGATTGGTATAACCCGGATTACTATGGCGCCTCGCCCAGCGGTAACCCGCTTGGGCCAGAAGATGGTGAGCTAAAAGTCGTGCGCGGTGGCGCTTATGATAATGGCGTCGTCGATCTGCGCTCGGCTTCACGTCTGGGACTGGATCCGGACAAAGCTTATAACGATGTCGGTTTCCGCTGCGTACCTATTGGCTTGCCAAGCGCAGCTAGCGCGCCGTTCTGCAAGAGCACTTACGTTCCGTTCTGCAATGACCCCGACACTCCGCCCGACCAGAATTGCGATCCGCAAACCGGTCAGCAGGGCACGCCAACTGGTGGGAACGCTGATTTCCTTGGATTCACTTGTCCGCAGGGCGGATACATCAGCTTTACTATGGACGGCGGTGGTCAAACTGCCGATAAGTTCGTAGTTACTATCAACGGAAATGAATATGAGTGTATAGATACCGCGGGGCATATTCTGTGCACGGGAACTGCGTTGTCGCAGAACACTTTCGCCACAATTCAAGTTTGCCCGGCGCCAAATGTAAATAATGGCGGCAACCAGCTGGTAGCTGTTGCGCCAACGCCGCCGGCTAACTTGGTTGGATATCAAGCACAGCAAGTCGAGAATGCCAAGCTGGTTGCCTACGCTCCGCCACAACAGGAGCAGCCGCAGCTGGTGGCGTATCAGCCTCCCTCAAATGGCAACACGCAAGGATTGCAGGGCGCGCAATATCAGGCGCCGCAATTGCATAGCATCCAAGCTGCAACCAATGGTTATTGCCCCACGGGCATGGTTCACAACCCCGACACCGAGCAGTGCGAAACTGATCCGAATGGCGCGTGTGAGGACGGCTGGACTTACAACCCGCAAACTTATCAATGCGAACCAGGCGACTCTGGGTGCCCCGAAGGCACGACCTATAACGCCGATCTGCAAGGCTGCACCCCGGATAACGGCAATGAATGCCCGCCGCCTTATACTTACGATACCGCCAGCGAAACCTGCCAGCCGCCCAGCAACGACGATGGCGGCGGGGCTTGCCCGGCGGGTTACTTCTACGATCAAAACATCAGCTGTTGCTCGCCGATCACCGGTGACAACTTCGGCTGCGATCAAGGCTCCTATTTCTCTGTGGCCGCCAACACTTGCATGCCGCTGGACGAAAACGGCTGCGGCGAGGGCCAGACCTACAACCCGTATGAAGGCGGCTGCGTGCCGAGCACAGGCGAACAAGATACTGACGGCTGCCGCCAAGAAGGTTACGTGATGAATGACCAGGGCGTGTGTGAGCCGGCCTCTGATGCCCTGGCCCGCACTGTTGGCGGCTGCACGACCGATCAATACTGGGATCCGCAGTTGCAGGAATGCATCGATCTCGGCGATGGGCAATGCCCACCTGGTTATTACTACGACGCCAACATGCAAAGCTGCCGGCCAACCGATGGCCCGGGCAGCCCATGCGCGACTGGCTACGCGTTTAACACGCGCTTGAATTGTTGCACGCCGACGCCTGGCACCGATGGCAGCAGCTGCCCCGGTGATCCGCAGGGAGATGGCGCGGGCGCTACAGGTCTCACCGCCTTCCCGGCCCCTTCGGACACCAACTACGATTACGGCCGCGGCTATTGCGACCCAGATGATACTGACCCGTGCCCAGCCGGCTACTACTACAACACCGACACCCAATCTTGCAGCCCGCTGCCCGATGGCGGCGCACAGCCCAATTCGGATGGCAGTTGCCCGGATGGGTTCAGTTACGACGAAACTTCTAATTCCTGCGTGCCGGTTGTACTGTTCGCGCTGAGCAATCAGTGTGGCGAAGGTCAATACTTTGACACCAAGCTGGGTTATTGCGTAAGCACCAGCTGCGGCTGCGCGCTTGGCTATTACTACAATTCGGATCTGCAGATGTGCCTACCAAGCGGTCAGGGTTCGACCGGAGAACAAGGGTGCGTAACTTTCACCCAATCCGTGCCACAATGCCCATACCAACCGGAACCTACGCCGGTTTGCGACCAAGGTACGACCTACGTTCCGGCCACAGGTCTGTGCGAACGGGAACCTGAGCAGCCGGCTTCTTGCAGCTCCTATGGTAATAAAAGTTCTTGCGACGCGGCCGGCTGTACTTGGGTGATTTCGACAACTTCGTATTGCACTGATTAGCGACTAAAAGCTGAACTGACAACGAGGCGCAACGCAATGCGCCTCGTTGTGTTTAAGCGCCTAGAGCCTTATCATAAAGTCATATGGATGGAATTAATTTCTCTGTAAATGCAATTGGTGTCGCCACGCTGACCGTGGACCGGCCCGAGGTGCACAACGCCCTGGATTGGGGCGCCATGCGTGCTTTCGCTGAGGTGGTCGACCGGGCGGCTAAATCGCTCGATCTGCGCGCTCTGATCGTCACCGGCGGCGGCGCGACTTTCGTCTCCGGCGGCGACTTGAAGGCGCTGGCGCCCTTCACCAAGCGGCGCGACGGCATGCGCCTGGCGGTGATTATGGGGCGGGCGCTTGAACGCTTGCGCCAGCTACCTTGCCCCACGATCGCGGCCATCAATGGCCCGGCGCGCGGCGGCGGCGCTGAGATCGCGGCGGCTTGCGACCAGCGCGTGATGGCTGAGGATGCGGATATCGGCTTCGTGCATGCCAGCCTGGGCATCACTACCGCCTGGGGTGGGGCGCGCTTCCTTTTGCAATTGGTGGGCTACCCAATGGCAATAGAACTGCTCACCACCGGCCGCGTGCTGAGAGCAGGCGAAGCCAAAGAGATCGGTCTGGTGGACCATGTAGCCGCAGCGGGCGGCGCCTTGCAGGCGGCCGGCGATATTGCCCAGCAAATGGCACAGCACCCGATTGAAGCAGTGCGAGCGGCCAAGCGCCTACTGCGCTTTGCCATCGCCCACCCGGAAGCCGCTAAGCATGCCGAGCGCCGCCTTTTTTCCAGCTTGTGGGACAGCGAATTTCGGCGCCAGGCTGTGGCGCGCTTTCTCAATCGTAAGAAATAACTCTCTGCGGTAAGATAAATTGCCGGGAGCAAGTTTGAGATTCTTTGCAAAATAGATTTGCATGGCGCGGCAGCCTGGGTAGCGTTTCAAGGTTCAGGAAAGCGGTGAGTTAAATCACAGCCGAAGACAAGGGACAAAAAAAATTATCGAAGCTGCCGGTTCTGGTTGGCATGGCAGCCGCTGTCATCTCATATCTCCTGGTGTTTGCCGTTGTCTGCCCCACCTGTGAAATTCGGCAATTCTTGGGTGGCACAGCCTGTATTTTTGTACTTGCTGGCCTAGGCTTGGGGGCGGCGGCCGGATTATTAAGCCGCCGATTCGCAAGAAACGCAAATATGGCAATGGGGCTGGCGCTATTCGGTGGGATACTTTCTGGCGTAATCACTTCCGTCGCGGTATACCTTGTTTTCTTCCAACGCGTTTGCTCCCCATGTTGAGGGAGCTGCGCACGAACAAACGCCATAGCATGACACGCCTCTAAGGAGTTTCTATGAAGCTGGCAATGATCGGGTTGGGGCGCATGGGCGGTAACATGGCACGCCGTCTGCTGAAGGCCGGCCACGAAGTAGTAGGCTTTAACCGCAGCAAGGAAGTTACCCAGGAGATCCAAAAGGAAGCCGGCTTACTGCCGGCTTTTTCGATTAAGGAATTGGTAAAGCAGCTGGATACGCCGCGCGTCGTCTGGCTGATGCTGCCGGCCGGCGAGATCACGGAGAAAACATTGCAAGAACTGGCGGGTTTGCTTACGGCTGGGGATATCGTTATCGAGGGAGGAAATTCAAATTTCCGCGATTCGATGCGCCGCGCGGCCGAGTTGGGCGCCAAGAAAATTAACATGCTGGATGCGGGCGTGAGTGGCGGCATCTGGGGCCGCGACAATGGTTACGCGTTGATGATCGGTGGCGACGCCAAGGTAGCCAAGCAGCTCGCTCCCATTTTTGAAACGCTGGCGCCGGCCAAGGATAAAGGCTGGGGCCATGTTGGCCCCAGCGGCGCGGGCCACTTCACCAAGATGGTGCATAACGGCATCGAGTACGGCATGATGCAATCTTACGCCGAAGGCTTCGAGATCATGCGCGCCCGCAAAGATTTCGATCTCGATCTATATCAAGTGGCTGAATTGTGGCGCGATGGTTCCGTGGTGCGCTCGTGGCTGCTGGATCTGGCAGCTTTGGCGCTCAAAGATGATCCCACGCTGAAGAATATTGCCGGTTATGTGGAAGATTCCGGCGAAGGACGCTGGACAGTGTTCGAGGCGATCAATGAGGACGTGCCCGCGCCGATCATCACGCTTTTGCTGATGCAGCGCTTCGCCAGCCGCCAGGATGAAAGCTTCGCCAACAAAGTGATCGCGGCGCTGCGCCAGCAGTTCGGCGGACATGCCGTGAAGAAGTCGGGAAAATGAAAAGCCTCACCCCGATATCGGCTCGACTAAAGGATGAACCTTTCTTTCTCCCTCTCCAGTTAACTGGAGAGGGGGAGCGCGGGTGAGTCTAATAAAGCAATGACTAATTCACACAACGGCAAGTCCGTCAACGACCCCATAGCTCTAGTCATCTTCGGCGCCACCGGCGACCTGACCCATCGTAAGCTGGTGCCGGCGCTCTACCAGCTGGCGCTCGATAAGCAGTTGCCGCCAAAACTGCATATCATCGGCTTTGCCCGCCGCGATTGGGACGACGAGAAGCTGCGCAGTGAAATGCGCGCGGCTGTGCACGAGCACGCCCGCACGCAACCAGAGAACAAGAAGGTGCTGGATGCCGTGCTGAAGCGCATTCGCTACGTCAGCAGCGAGTTCGGCGATGAAGCTGGTTACAGAAAATTGGGCAGGTTGCTCGCGGAACTGGGTGCAGTCAACCGCTTGTTCTATTTGGCTACGCCGCCCGCCGCCTACGAAGAAATTATCGCCAGCATTGGCAAGGCGGAACTAGCCAAATCGCCTGATGGCTGGACGCGTATCGTTGTTGAGAAACCGTATGGGCACGACCTGGCCTCGGCCAAAAAACTAGACACGGCTATCCACAAAGTCTTCGAAGAGAAGCAGATCTATCGCATCGATCACTATTTGGGCAAAGAGACCGTGCAAAATATTTTGGTGCTGCGTTTTGCCAACGGCATCTTCGAGCCGCTGTGGAACCGCCGCTACGTGGATTGCGTGCAGATCACCGTGGCCGAAACGATCGGTGTGGACGGCCGCGCTGAATACTTCGACAGCGCCGGCGTGATCCGCGACATTATGCAAAATCACATTTTGCAATTGCTGGCGCTGACTGCCATGGAAGCGCCGGTGGGATTTAACGCCGACGCGGTGCGCGACGAAAAAGTGAAGGTACTTCGTTCGCTGCACCCTCTACGCGGCGAGGAGGCGATCGAGAACACATTGCGCGCCCAGTATTCAGGTGGGCGCCAGAATGGCAAAACCATCCAGTCCTACGGTGAGCACGAAGGCGTGGCCAAGAATTCACGCACCGAGACACTGCTGGCGGCGCGGCTCACGATCGATAACTGGCGCTGGGCGGGCGTGCCATTCTACATTCGCTCGGGCAAACATCTGCCGCGGCGTGTCACTGAGATCGCGGTGCAATACAAGCAGGTGCCGCTCTCGCTGTTCGGCGCGCGCAACATGGCCGGCGATGCGCCCAACCGGCTGCTATTGATTTTTCAGCCGGAGGAAGGCATCACACTCACGTTCGGCGC
>JBKJWG010000012.1:0-3549 GCA_046716985.1 Anaerolineales bacterium
CGCCAACCCCCAGTCCGACTGCGACGGAAGTATCGCCTGAATCGTTAGCCCAGACAGAAGGGATTAGTATTTTTGATGCCGACACCTTCCCAGAAAAATATCGCGACATTGCAAAAAACTGGCTAACCGCACCTGACGCCGACTGGGCAGAATACCAGCGGTTTGTCGAAGCCGCCCGCGCAAACTTTTTTAAAAAAGAGGGTATTACTGATGAGGTTGCAATTAAGGACATTAATCCAAATCTAAGAAGCTTGTGGGGCATGATCTACTGGGTGCAGAAAAACCGTGATCAAGTTGCTGCAGAGCAAATCATGCCAGTTGTAACGCCAGCGGAGTTGCGTATCATAATGGACCAGGAGCCGAGATTTAAGATTTGGTTAGACGAGGAGGCAAATTCGCCGTTTGGCTTCAGCGCTGTTGGGGCCGGTAAGGGAGGGCGTTTGAATTCTCAAGAACTTGGGAGAATTCTCGGACGTACTGATATACACGCAGAGTACAATCCCTTTGGAAGTGCTGTTGGCAATGAGGCGTTGTTGGCAAGAATTTTTCCGGATGATCCGAGTAACGCCATCGTCATCCTTCACCTCAAGGCTCCGACAGATGGAGGCTTTTCATACAGGCATGTGCTTCTTGCTACTGCAGTCAGCGTAGATTCCAATTTTACTCTTCCTTCAGGAACTAGTTGTTATGCTGTCCGTGGCGGAGTTGGTATATATCTTCCACAGGAGATCCCGGTGGAGATGCCGGTAGGTCCGCTTATGAATTACACAGGCGCAGAGGATGCCGTCACAAGAGAGCAACTTTTCGGGAACTTAGGTGCTCTGGTGGGTATTTACGAATACCCGATTCATCCGGTCTTATCTGACGGTGAATACGCTACTTTTGGATGTATTGGTTCACCGGCTCAAACGGAAATGGCCGGACGATTGCAAGATCTTACTCCTGATGATTCTGTGCCAGCGTTGCCCTCGGGCACCTGGCCTTGGCCGTAATAAGCTCCCCGTTTCGCCCTAACTAGTCGCATTAACGCCCCCCTTTGGGCTGTTATAGGACCCCTTGACTCTTGCCCGTGAGTTGTGTTATTCTATCACACGTAGAACATGTTGGAATATGTTGGTATACCTATATGAAGCCTAAGCTGGATGCCATCAGGCCTCTATATGAAGCCATGGCCGAGGCGCTGCGCGAGCAGATCCGCTCGACGCAGCTGCAGCCCGGCCAGCGCATCCCGTCCGAGAGCGAGCTTTGCGCGCTATACGGAGTAGGGCGCAACACGGTCCGCCATGCGATCGCCGACCTCACCGCCCAGGGCTATCTCAAGACCATCCAGGGCGTGGGCAGCTTCGTAACCGAGCCTCGGGTGAGCAAGACCGCCGAATATCTGCTTGGCTTCACTCAGGAAATGCAGATGCAGGGCAAGCAGGTCGGCAGCCGCGTGCTCGAAGCGCGCATCATCCCCGCCGATTCGTTTTTGGCGCGCCGCCTGCAGATCCAACTTGGCGCCGAAGTCGTTTATCTGGCGCGTGTGCGCCTGATGGATGGCGAACCCACCGCCATCGAGCGCGCCCATCTGCCCCACGAGCTCTGCCCCGGCATCCTTTCCCATGATTTTTCGACAACCTCTCTTTATCAAACCCTGGCTGATGAATACGGCATGCGCCCCGACCACGCCGAGCAGGAGATCGAGGCCAGCCTCGCCACGCCCCAGGTAGCCGAGCTGTTAGCGCTCAAGCAGCCCGCGGTGGTCTTCGTCTTTCATCGCGATACGCGCCTGGCCGACGGCCGCGCCATCGAATACGTCGACTCTGAAGTGCGCGCCGACCATTTCCGCTTCTACACCAATCTCAAACTTCACGCCCCCATGCAAGATTTTGGCTTTCGCCGCTTGCCAGTCGGCGTTTCAGTTGGCAGTTGAAATAAAGATGAATACTGTGTCCGAATCCGACGTGCAGCAAATGGTTCAGCGAGTCATGGCGCGCCTGCAACCCAGCACCCCTGTGGCGGCGCATGAGCATGAGGCTGATTGTGGCTGCGAAAAGCGCATCGCTCTAGGCGCCGACCATGGTGGCTTCGCGCTTAAAGAAGAATTGAAAGCAACGTTGCAGAAAAATGGCTACGAAGTACTTGATTGTGGCACAAACAGCAGCGAAGCCGTGGATTATCCCGACTTCGCCGAGGCCGTCGCGCTTAAAGTGAGCGCTGGCGAAGCCTGGCGCGGCATCATCGTGGACGGCGCCGGCATCGGCAGTTGCATGGCCGCCAACAAAGTGCGCGGCGTGCGGGCCGCTATGTGTCACGAACATGCCACCGCAGTCAACAGCCGCGAGCACAACGACGCCAACGTACTCACCCTGGGCGCAGGCCTGATCGGCACGGCGCTGGCCAAGCAAATCGTGGACGTTTGGCTGCGCACCGAATTCGGCGGCGGCCGCCATGCCCAGCGCGTGGAAAAGATCATGGCACTGGAGGCGCGCTAAATGACACAGGATCCGCAACTCGTTAAGCAGATCGTCGAACTCGTCACGCGTGAGGTGCTGCTGGCGCTCGCCGAAGACGAGCACCGCCACCAGCACGCCGCGGGCGAGAGCTGCACGCAAGAATGCGCCGACGGCATTTGCGTTAAGACTTGCTTTGACCGCGTCGGCCAAGTGATCAGCGCCGGCGCCGAACGCATCACTTCCGGCCTAGGCGGCATTCCTGCCGACCCGAGCGTGGCCAAGTTGATCGATCACACTCTTCTCAAACCGGATGCCACCCCTGACCAGATCGCACAGCTTTGTTACGAAGCGCGCACATATGGCTTCGCTTCCGTGTGCGTCAATCCGAGCTACGTCAAGCTGTGTGCCGACCTGCTAAAAGGCACCGACGTAAAAGTTTGCACGGTGATCGGCTTCCCACTGGGCGCCTCGTCGCCGGATGTGAAAGCCTTCGAAGCCGAAACGGCGTTGCGCGACGGCGCCACTGAGATCGATATGGTCATCAACATCGGCGCGCTCAAGGGCCGCGACTACACCCTGGTGGCGCGTGATATCGCTGGCGTGGTGCGCCTGGCGCACGCCGCCGGCGCGCTCGTCAAAGTAATTATCGAGACCGCGTTGCTAACCGAAGAAGAAAAGATCACCGCCTGTTTGCTCGCCAAAGAAGCCGGCGCCGATTATGTCAAGACCTCCACCGGCTTTTCCGGCGGCGGCGCCACCGTGGCCGACATTGCCCTCATGCGCCGCGTGGTCGGCCCCGAAATGGGCGTCAAGGCTTCCGGTGGCGTCAAAGATTACGCCGACGCCAAAAGCCTGATGGACGCGGGCGCCACACGTATCGGCGCCAGCGCCGGCGTCAAGATCGTGGCCGGCGAAAAAGAAATGGCCACCACGCGCGTACGGACCGCCGCGCTCGAGCCGGTGAAAGCGTATTAAGCGATGAATACAAAGATTCGTATTGATTTATACCTGTCATTTCAAGTGCAGCGAGGAATCCCTCGAGGCAAGGAAAACCACGCGATTTTGCTTGCCCCAAGGGATTCCTCGGTCGCTTCGCTCCCTCGGAATGACA
>JBKJWG010000013.1:0-4955 GCA_046716985.1 Anaerolineales bacterium
GTTTTCGCCCGCCGAAATACCCAAGGTGTTTCGGCGATCATGCAGGCGCTCATCCCGTTGCTCTCGGCAGACGCCGTTATTTGGACGGGCGCGTTGCTGACCGAATCACCTATTCAATTGCCCACAATGGGAATTACTTGGATCGCGCTGGTGTGGCTTGGGTTGATCGGGTCTTGCGTGGCATATCTGCTCTATTACTACCTGATCCACTCAATCGGCCCAACCCGCGCCACTATGGTTACTTATACATTTCCCGTCGTGGGCATTGCGCTCGGGGTGGGGGTGCTGCCTTATGTGGGATACCCGCCTGATAAACTAGATCTAAGTTTGATCGTGGGCGCAGTCTTAGTGGTGGCTAGCCTCTTTATTGTGAACCGGCGGACGCCCGTTACCCAAAAAACTTAAGAGCCGCGATTGAAAACCAAAGACCTTTTAGCCTTCATCGGCCTCAGCATTGGCTGGGGCTCTTCGTTTTTCTGGGTCAAGGTAGCTCTGCAGGAGCTCGGGCCGTTCACCTTGGTTGCCTTGCGCTTGCTGCTTGGTGCGGTCAGCCTTGGATTGATCGCCTACTTTCGCAAAGTCAGTTTGCCAAAAAGCTGGGTGCAATGGTGGCCGCTCCTACTGGTGGGGTTCACCAATGTCGCTTTCCCATTGGTGATCACCAGTTGGGGGCAGATCTTTATTGACTCAGGCGTGGCGGCTATCCTGCTTTCGACGGTGCCCTTATTTACGGTGGTAATTGCCCATTTCCTTCTGTCAGATGACCGCCTTTCATGGGTACGCGCTATAGGCCTCTTGGTTGGTTTTGTTGGAGTAATAATTCTTCTATTGCGCGATGTCAATCTGGATGCGCGATCCAGCGCGTTGGGTTATGCCACCCAGCTTATCGGTTCACTCATGTATGCTTTTAGCGCTGTGTTTGCCCGCCGTACTATGAAAAACATTTCGGTGATCTTGCAGGCGTTTATCCCCATTGCTTTCGCGGATGCGATCATATGGATCTTCGTACCTGTGTTTGAGAGCCCGATCCGTTTGCCGCACGATCCCATAGTGATCACAGCTATTTTGTTTTTAGGTCTTATTTGTTCTTGTGTTGCGTATTTGCTTTACTACCATTTGCTGCACTCAATCGGCCCTACGCGTTCCTCGATGGTCACTTATACGTTTCCGTTAGTAGGCGTGTCATTAGGCGTACTCTTGCTCAACGAGGCCATCGATCTTCAATTGGTGAGTGGCGCCGCACTCGTATTGGGCAGTGTGTTTGTGGTCAACCGCGCTTAGTTCTGTTTGTCCTTATCCCCGTTATTGGTCAGATTGCGCAGAAATTCCATGGCCGCCGCGGCGCGCACCTGGCCTTCGTTGAGCACTTGCTCGGCTAACCTGCGCGCGGCCTCCAGGCGGATCTGCAATTCTTGCCCGCTCAGTTCGTAAAGCTCCACCAGCACGCCGTGCGTGCTTTCCGGGTGAATGAAAGCGATCTTCTTCCCGCCCGTGCCGATCTCCGGTTTTTCGTTGATAAGGCGGACACCTCTTTCTTTTAGATGAGCCATGGTGGCTTCGATATCGTATACCTCGAAGCAAATGTGATGCATGCCCGGCCCGCGTTTATTGAGGAAGCGCGCCACCCCGCTCTGGTCGTCCGTCGGGCTGACTAACTCGACTTCGCTTTCTTTGGCTGGTAGAAAGGCCACGATGGAATGTTCGCTGGCCACATTTTCCATGTGCGACAATGGCAGGCCCAAAGCCTCATGCCAAAAGCCCAAGGCTTCGTCCATGTCTTCGACGACTAGCGCAATGTGATCAATACGTTTAACAAAAGAAGGCATAAGGCTCCTTATTCGGTGGTCGGGGGCCGGTACTCTCCCCAAAGCTGGCGCAGCCGCCCGCAAATTTCTCCGAGTGTGACGTTATTTTCCACAGCTTCAACGAACAGCGGCATCAGGTTCTGGCTGCCGCGCGCCGCGCTTTCGATCTGATTGAGCAGCTCAGCTGTGCGAGTCGCATCGCGGCTAGCTCGCAGGGCGCGCAGTCGCCCGCGTTGACCTGCCTCCAGCGCCGGGTCCACCTGCAGGCGTTCCAGTTCAAGCGGCTCGTCGACCTTGAAAGCGTTCATGCCAACCACGATCTCTTCGCCAGCTTCCATAGCCTGCTGAAAGTCGTAAGCCGCGTTCTGGATCTCATTTTGTATATAGCCTTGCTCTATGGCAGCTTCGGCACCGCCCAGCGCTTCGATCTCGTCCAAATAAGCCTGAGCGCGCGTTTCGATCTCGTTAGTCAAATATTCGATAGCGTAGGAACCGCCTAGCGGGTCCACCGTGTCGCCAGCTTTCGATTCGTGCGCGATGATCTGCTGCGTGCGCAGCGCCACGCGCACAGCAGTCTCGGTGGGCAGCCACAGCGCCTCGTCCATGCTGTTGGTGTGCAGCGATTGCGCGCCGCCCAGCACGGCTGCCAGCGCCTGCACCGAAACCCGCGCTACATTGTTCTCAGGTTGCTGGGCGGTGAGCGTAGAGCCCGCGGTCTGGGCGTGGAAGCGCAGCTTCCATGAGGCAGGCTGCTTGGCTTTGAAGCGCTCTTTCATAATCCGCGCCCAAAGGCGGCGGGCGGCGCGGAACTTGGCCACCTCTTCGAGGAAATGATTGTGGGCGTTGAAAAAGAAGGAGATTTGCGCAGCAAATTCGTCAATATCCAAACCGGCACGCAGGGCTTCTTCCACATAAGCGATGCCATTGGCCAGAGTAAAAGCAACTTCCTGCACGGCGGTCGAGCCTGCCTCGCGAATGTGATAACCCGAAATGCTGATCGTGTTCCAGCGCGGCACTTCTTTTTGACAATATTTGAACAAATCGGTAATGAGCCGCATGGAAGGCTTGGGCGGGAAAATATAGGTGCCACGCGCAATATATTCCTTGAGGATGTCGTTCTGCACCGTGCCGCGCAGCCTGCTCGGCTCCACGCCCTGGCGCTTGCCGACTGCAATGTAGAGCGCCAGCAGCACAGTTGCGGGCGCGTTGATGGTCATGCTAGTGGAAACCTTGTCCAGCGGGATGCCTGCGAATAAAAGTTGCATATCTTCGATCGAAGATATGCTCACGCCCACTTTGCCGACCTCGCCGAGCGCCATCGGGTCATCGGCGTCATAGCCGATCTGTGTGGGCAGGTCGAAGGCCACCGAGAGCCCGGATTGGCCTTGCTCCAGCAAATAGCGATAACGCTTGTTGGATTCTTCGGCGCTGGCGTAGCCGGCATATTGGCGCATAGTCCACAAGCGGCCGCGATACATATTAGCTTGCACACCGCGCGTGAAAGGGTATTCGCCAGGCTGGCCGAGGTCATGCTTGTATTCGATTTTTACATTATCTGGGGAAAGCAGCGCGGGCAACGGGATGCCGCTGGACGTTTCGAAGCTGGGCTTTCTTTCAGCAACTTGTTGTGCTGGCGCTTTCGTTGCTTTGCGTGCTGGGCGCCGCTTTGCTTTCGCCTTTCGTTTCACTTTTTGCGCCATCTTCAGGCGAGTATACCAAAGGGCTTTGCCCGTAAAATTTTGGTATAGTTAAGCTGAAAGAAGGAGTATGGCAAAAGAGAAAGACACGATAAAAGTTGAAGGAACAGTGGTCGAGGCATTGCCCGGCACCCAGTTCCAGGTGGAGTTGGATAATGGGCATAAGGTGCTAGCCTATCTTTCTGGCAAGATGCGCCGCTTCTACATCCGTATCCTGCTGGGAGATCGCGTCACGCTGGAAATGTCGCCTTACGACATGCAGCGCGGCCGCATCGTCTATCGCTACAACAAGGCCCCCGGCCAGGGTTTCGTCCAGCCGCAACAATAGCCGCGTTAGTTCGCTAATCAAAAACCCAATCCAAAGGATTGGGCTTTTTTTTATTGCAATTGAATGGTTTGGCCCGGACTGAGAATGTAAGGATAGGAAATATCGTTCATTCCAGCCAAGCGGATCCAATCCAAGCCATAGTAATGAGCGAGCGCGAACAAACTCTCGCTACGCGTTGCCGTGTAGAACTCCGGGATTTCTGGAGCTGCGTTTGCCTCCGCTGCAGGTTGCTCGCCTTCGTCGCCGGGCAGCTGCAATACATCGCCCGGGTAAAGTAAATAGGGTGGGGTGAGATCGTTGATCTCTGCCAATTGCTCCCAATCCAATTCCAGATCGCGGGCGATCTTCATCAGGCCATCGCCGCGCTGTACCGTGTAACTTACTACGCCGGCCTGCTGCGTGGGCTGGGCGGTTTCGCTCGCTGGCGTAGTGAGCGCCAAAACTTGGCCAGGATAGATCATGTACGGATAGCTAATGTTGTTCCAGGCAGCCAAGTCCACCCATTCCAAGGCTAAGCGGGCGGCCAGTTTGTTGAGCGTGTCACCTGCCTGCACTATATAAGAATCTCCCGTCCCCTCATCTTGGTTAGGTTCTCCAGCAGTAGTTTCTTGCTGGCTACCTTCGCCGACCACGGCCATGTTGCCCAGCACTGCCCACGAGGTCAGGAAATTGTCTAGCGAATGAGTGTCGGTGTAACCGGTAAGCGCGTCCACTAACTGCACTTGCGTTTCGCTGTAGCCGATCAGGATCATGGTGTGCTCGTTGTTGGCCACAGTGACGGTTTGCCCGTCGTCGGTTTCAAATTGCCTTGGCGTGCCGGCCCAAATGCTGCCGATCACCCACACGATGACCGGGCGCCCAGCGGCGACCTCGAGCTGCACTTCGCTCCAGCTTAGATCGTGGCCGGCATGCGCATCCAGGCCGTAATTGCGCAAGGCGCGCGCAATCGGGTCGGCGTGCACGCCGTAGGAAGACGGAGGGATGTATCCCCACACATCGTTCGGGTCGCCGACAAAACCTTCGTTGGGATTATCCGAGCGCGGCAAGCTATCCAGGAATTGAACCTCGTTGATCGCAACGCCCCAATAGGCCGCCCAGTCGGCGGCCGAGCGCGCTTCGCAGGAT
>JBKJWG010000014.1:0-2799 GCA_046716985.1 Anaerolineales bacterium
GGCCGGAAATGTCTGGGTCAACTCCCTCCATTATGGATACGATGAGCTCCCCTTCGGCGGGGTAAAATCCAGCGGCGTCGGCCGCGAGCACGGCCCGGAAGCGCTCGACTACTACCTCGAACCCAAAGGCGTCGTCATCGTCAACGTCTGAGGTGTAGGGGCACCCATTAGCCGGCAGGTCAAGCAGGCACAGACGTTCCGGTGGGAATTTTTCTTGTTCCCTTTTTTTTCAACTCGCTTTCGTCGTGCTCTTTCGGTAACGCGCCCCTGTTTTCTCAGTAGTCGGTGTCGGATCGCTGGTCCGCACCAGTCACCCATCAGGTTCAAGGCCTTGGAAGATTTCTAAAAGAGAATTCTCCCCGCCCCTGGCAAGTTCACTTGCCCCAGAAAACTGTCGGTACCACGCCCCGTCCAACGGTAGCGGATCACAGATCCTGTGGCTCTTCCTCTGAGCCGTCTTGGTTCTTGCTCCGAGGAGTCCAACCCCTTGTTGGCTCACGGCGTGGGCGTCCCAGCCGATCACAACTCCTGCGAGTTGTATTTGAGGGATGGGACAGCGGCTAATCAGACCTTGTGGTTGTGAGCCAACCCCATCGCAAGCTCACTGCCCCATCCCAACCGTTTAAACTTTCTTCGGGCCGAAGGCTTTGCTTATATCAAACGCCACCTGATCCCTCATAACGTAATAACAGGCTCGACATAGCTTGTGCGCTATCGCTTTGAGCGCCACTATACTTTTGCTCTTGGCCTGCTTTCTCTGATAGAAACTCTTGATCCTGGAGTGGTGCTGGATGGCGAAGTGGGCCGCTTCGACATACGCCCAGGCCAGATACTTATTCCCGTTCTTGGTGTTGCCCTTGCCTTTTTTCTTATCGTTGCTGATTTTCTGACTGCCGACGCAGCGACAGTACGAGGCGTAGTTCCCCACAGTGGGAAATCTCCCGATCTCCCCGGTCTCAAGCATGATGGTGAGCGCCAGTATCTCGCCGATGCCGGGAGCCGTCTTGAGAAACCTGAACCGAGGACGAAGCTGGACTCGTTGTAGAACGGTCTGTTCGAGCCGCTTGACCTGTTCATCGGCGCTCATCATCACCGCCAGGTTGGCCTTGACCGCCAGAGCGAGATCGCTATTGGGCAACAACTCCTCGATCTGTTGGACATCGAGTCCTTTGACCTGCTTGGCGCTTAGCGAACTGCCGGTGTTGCGCGTCATCAGATTTTGTATGCTCAATAGGTTGGTGGTTCGCTGGCGCACCAACTGGCTTCTCTTGCGCAACAGATCGCGCACCGGCCGATCGACTCGGGGATAGATGTGCCCTTCCGCCAATATGCCGAGCCTCAATAGGTGCGCCAGCCAGCGCGCGTCACTGTGATCGTCGGTGTATTTCAACCCGTCGTACTGTTGGATCGCCGTGGTGTTGGCCAGGTGCACTTTGTATCCTTCTGCCATCAGTCCGTCGACCAGCCAGTACCAGTTGTAGGTCGACTCCACGACAATGCCTTCGACCTCGGATCGATACACCGACAGTTCCATGAGGATCACTACGAGCTCGTTGGGCAGCCGTTTCTGATAGACCACTCGATCTTGTTCATCGATCAGCACCAAGACGCTGTTGTTCGAATGCAAATCGATCGCTGCGTACAGTTTCATCTTCGTCTCCTCCTTCTTGGGTTTTGGGGTCGGCTCATCGCCAACCTTAGCGCCTCTCGGAGAAGCCGGCTAGATGATTATCAGGTCTACTAACAGAGCAGAAGCGGCCAATGCCATCTACTTGTCCGCCGGGCCGGTCCTGGTCCAATGCGCCAATTGCCGCACCACTCGCCCCACCGTGGTAAAGTGAACCCCAAACTCCTTGGCGATTTGTTGATAGCTATAGGCCCCGGTCTCATACGCCGCCCCAATCGCTTCGTCTCGTTTCTTGTACTGCCTTCGGATCGCGCTAAGCTTTGGCATTGCTCCCCGTTGCTGCACCCGCGGGATGTTAACATCCTCATCGCGGACCCCTAGCTTACCCCGCATCTGCTCGACAAAGTCGTCGTCCCCCAAGTAGATCTGCCCTTGGAGATCTTTCCAGATGCTCTCTGCGCCCATGCCTTGTGCGATAAATTCTTGATATTTCCTCCTCGCTATCGCCCGCCGCTTGCCGAACTCGGCCAACAGATCGTCGGTGCTCAGCCAGTTAGGCGCCGCAGTCGTTCCGATCGTCGCGCCATAACTGCTCCATGCCCACAGCCGGGGATGCTTGACCATGGCAGCTCGCACCGGATTGAGTACGATGTAGCGGGAGAGCTCTAAGAAATACGCATCTCGATCAACCATGATGGCCTTGTAGCGGCCCTGGAATAGATGGCCGCTGCGCTTATGGCGGCGGTTGGACCATTGGGTGAAGACGCCGTTCAATTGCCTCATCCCTTTGGTCAGATTCGCCTCGGGGGTTTCGATCATCAGATGATAATGGTTTGCCATCAAGCAGTAAGCATGGCAGCGCCAGCGAAACCGCGAGACGACTTCACCGAGGATATTCAACAAAGCGCTTCGATCCCGATCGTCGTCAAAGATCGCCTCTTGCCGGTCGCCGCGGGAAGTCACGTGGTACAGTGCGCCGGGATACTCGATGCGTAACGGTCGGGCCATGGTGTGACGTTACATCAGAAACCGAGAGTGATGGAATAGTAGACCTGACCCCGGTCCCTTTCTTGACCCCTTTCCTTCCCTTTCCCCTGTGCCTACTTGACCTGCCGGCTACTGGGTGACCCCATTCCCCCGCTTCATTTTCCCGTTTTCATATCATCTGACAC
>JBKJWG010000015.1:0-4120 GCA_046716985.1 Anaerolineales bacterium
ATGCCCATGAAGGAAGGGTAGCGCGGCTCGCCAAAATCTTTAATTACGCTAATTACCGCCGGTAATTTGCTCTCTACAATTTGGCGGCCTTCTTCGATGGCGCGCTCGACCTTGATGGTTTTGGCCGCCGGGTCGAGCGCGGCGATCTTAGCCACCAGCGTCAGCGCCGGCCAACCGAGCACGCGTGCGGTCATAGCCGGCACCAGCCCGGTATCGGAGTCGATAGCTTGCTTGCCGAACACGGCGCAATCGACGCCGCCTAGCTTCTGCACCGCCGCAGCAAAAACGCGTGCGCTGGCGCCCGCATCCGCCGCGGCCAGCGCGGGGTCGTTGACCAAAATAGCGCCACCCGCGCCCATGGCTAGTGCGTGCTTGAGCGCCTCTTTGGCGCTCTCGCCGCCCAGGCTGAACGCAGTCACTTCGCCGCCATGTTTCTCGGCCAGCTGCAGCGCAGCTTCCACCGCATACTCGTCCCAGGGATTAATGACCAGGGGCGCATCGCCCCAGCTGATTACGCCGCCGTCGATCACCACTTTGGCAGCCGAGTCAGGCACCTGTTTAACAAAGACAGCGATCTTCAATTCTTCCTCCTGGACGGGAGACTATTTTTCAGCGTGCCAGAATTCCGCGTCGTAGGCGGGCAGCTCGCAGCGCAGATTGGCATCGTCGCGATATCCGAGCGCGTAGCCGGCCTGCATCAGTTGATGAATTTCACTCGTGCCTTCGTAGATCACGCCACCTTTGGAATTGCGCAGATAGCGTTCGGGGTTGTACTCATCGCTATATCCGTACGCGCCATGCACCTGGATAGCTTCATTGGCGGCTTCGAACGAGGCGTCGGTGGCGAACCATTTGGCCAACGAAGTTTCGCGTGTATTGCGCTCGCCCACGTTCTTCATCCAGCCCGCGCGCAGATATAGCAGCCGCGCGGCTTCGTAAGATTGCACCATGTAAGCGATCTTTTGCTGCACCAGTTGGAACTGGCCGATCTCGCGACTGAATGCTTTGCGGTCGTGCGCGTATTTCACGCTAGCTTCCAGGCTGGCACGAATGAGACCCGTCGCCCCGGCCGCCACAGTGTAGCGGCCGTTATCGAGGCACGACATGGCGATTTTGAAGCCTTCGCCCTCTTCGCCCAGCAGGTTGCTCGCTGGAATGTGCACGTCTTGCATCGAGATCCAGCCGGTCGAGCCGGCGCGCATGCCCAGCTTGCCGTGGATATCGCCGGTCTTCACACCCTTGCGATCCAGTTCCAAAATAAAAGCGGACAGGCCATCGTGCGGATCCTCGGCGTTGGCATTGGTGCGCAACACCACCAGCGCATGATGCGCTTTGGTGGCCAGCGAGATCCACATCTTCTCGCCATTCAGTACATATTCGTCGCCCACGCGCTTGGCTGTGCCCTTCATGCCGGCCACGTCGGAGCCGGCTGCGGGCTCGGTCAACCCGAAGCACGCATATTTTTCGCCTTTGGCCTGCGGCACCAGGAATTTCTGCTTCTGCTCTTCGGTGCCCCATTGCAGCAAGGCCATGCTGTTGAGCCCCATGTGCACCGACATCACTACGCGCAGTGTGCTATCTGATACTTCCAGCTCTTCGCAAACTAAGCCGAGGGTCAAATAATCGAAGCCCTGCCCACCATAACGAACCGGAATATTGATGCCCAGGATGCCGAGCTCGGCCATACGCGGCAAGATGAAGGGGGCCATTTCCTGCTTGCGGTCCCATTCTTTGATCACGGGGTTGACTTCTTTTTGAGTGAAGTCCCGCACCATGTTCTGCACCATGCGGTGCTCTTCGCTTAATTTGAAATCCATGCGGCTCCTGAAGACTTGTGATGAAAGGCGCAGGGCATTATACCGCGAGGGTGTTTTCCACCTTCGAACCGTATAATCGCGGCATGCGTCGCTGGCTGTTGCGCCACGCTTGGCTCATCATCCCGCTGGGATTAGCAATCTTCATCTTGCCGAATTGGATCATGCGCGCCTGGCTGCCGCTTCCCGGTTCGCTGCCAACCCCGACTGCTGCCCCAACGCTCTCTCCGTTCGAAAATATTTTTGAACAAGGTCTTGAGCTAGCCGCGTCCGATCCACTGGCCGCCGCGCCGCTGCTGCAAGAAGTGGCCTTCTCCAACAGCCCGCACGCCGACGCGGCCCGCAGCCTGTGGCAAGCTATCCAAGCTGCTCGCTTGGCCAACGACCCGGCCTACACGCTAACCGCCAGCGGCCAGGCGCTGGCTGCCCTTGGCGAATGGGGTCTGGCGCGCCTGGCGCTGTTGCGCGCAGTTGAGCTTGCTCCCGAATATGCTGAAGCCTGGGCCTATTTGGGCGAGGCCCAGCAGCAAAACGGCGAGGAAGGGTTGCCTGCTCTCCTGCGTGCCGTGGAACTCGACCCGCGCTCGATCTCTGCCCGGCTTTTTACAGCTCTTTACTGGCAGCGCCACGGCGATTTCATCGAAGCCGATCAAAACCTGGCGGTCGCCGCCAGGTTTTCCCCGCTGGATCCGATGATCCAGATTCAATGGGGGCAGAATTCAGTCTTGAAAGGGGACGCGCCAGAAGCTCTAGAACATTTTCAAAAGGCCCTGGAATTGGCTCCCGAAGATCCCATTGTCTGGCGCGCCCTGGCCAACTACAGCATACAAACCGAGTTATATGTCGCCGAAGTCGGACTGCCCAGCGCCCAGCGCCTGGTCACGGCCTTCCCTAAAGATGTTGATGCCCTCGTTTTGAATGCCAGGGCCTATGCCCTGTTGGACAAGGCCGCCACCGCGGACGTCTTTTTTAACTTGGCTCTTGAGCAAGACCCGCAGTTTGCTCCTGCCCATCTTTATTACGCCATTTTCCTTTTAGCAACGGGAGATGCTGAAACAGCCAGTCTGCATTTCAACCAGGTGCTTGCCCTGGCACCAGATAGCGCAGAGGCGGAATTGGCCGCCTATTGGTTAGAACAAACTTCCCATTAGAAAAAAACAGGTGCCATGCTAGAATGGGCCTCGCACCTCTTTTGAGGAGAAGGAGTATCTCTTATGCGCAAAGGCAATTTGATTTTTGTTTTGGTTTTGGCCTTGGCTGCAATGGCCTGCAGTTTCTCATTGGGGGGCAGCGCAGATCGTTGCGCTCAAAGTGATCAAGTCATGCTTCAGGACGATTTCTCGGATACTGGCAGTGGTTGGGGCAAAGCCAGTTTGAATACCGGCGATGCCGGCTATCAAGACGGCGGCTAT
This sequence comes from Anaerolineales bacterium, assembly GCA_046716985.1. Lineage (GTDB taxonomy): Bacteria > Chloroflexota > Anaerolineae > Anaerolineales > UBA11579 > JAMCZK01. Next base: position 3,227 of record JBKJWG010000015.1, read on the forward strand.
CACATTACCGTAACCACTGATTTCCAATCGCTTTGGGCCAACCCAGGCTGCGATTTTACCGATGTGAGCGTGGAAGTTGACGCCCACAAGATCGGCGGCGTGGATGACAACGAGTTTGGCGTGATCTGTCGCTACCAGGACATTGAAAATTTCTATGCTGCCAGCATCAGCAGCGATGGCTTCTATGGCCTGATCCGCGTCGCGGGTAACGAATTTGGCTATGTCGGCATGGATGCCATGCAGGGTTCGGATGTGGTCAAACTGGGTAGTGAGAGCAACCACATTCGTCTCGATTGTGTCGGCAACACACTAACTCTTTACTTGAATGGCGAAATGGTGGCCTCGGCCACAGACAGCAGCTTCACTCATGGAGATGTGGGTCTGTATGCCGGTACCTTCGACACACCGGGCATCGACATCTTGTTTGATAATTTCAAGGTTTCGAAGCCGTAAGAAAAAGCTAACCAAAAAGAACGTGTGCCCGGGATTTATCCCCGGGCACACGCTTATGCATGAGAGCACAGGATGGCTGACCAAGATTGCATTTTCTGCAAGATCGTCTCGGATGAACTTCCCGCTGACAAAGTCTATCAAGACGAGTGGGTAACCGCTTTCCGCGATATTCATCCCTTGGCGCCTACACATATCCTCATCATCCCCAATAAACATTTGACCAATACCAACGACCTGACTCCAGACCAAGCCGGCCTGGCCGGGCGCATGCTTACCCTGGTGCCCGAATTGGCCCGCAAAGAGGGTATCGCTGAAAGTGGTTACCGCCTGATCATGAACACCGGCCCTGACGGCAAACGGGAAGTTATGCATATGCACATGCACTTGCTGGGCGGCAGGCCGATGCAGCACCCTATGGGCTAAATAGCCAGGCGATAAAGC
>JBKJWG010000016.1:0-14997 GCA_046716985.1 Anaerolineales bacterium
GCTTCCCACAAGCCTTTGGCGATTTCGTGGAAGTCGCGCCAATGTTTGCGATCCAGCTCGATGCCGATCGCCAGGTCGCGGATGTTGTAGTCCTGCAGCCCGAGCAGCGGATTGACGTGCACGCGAATGATCTTCTCCGGAGTCTTGGCCGCTACCTCTTCGATGTCCACGCCGCCCGCCGCCGATGCGATCATCACCGGCTGGCGCGCGGCGCGATCATTGGTGATACCCAAATAGATTTCCGTTGCAATATCGACGGCCGGGTCGACCAGCACCTTGCGCACGGGCAGCCCCTTGATCGTCATCCCCAGAATTTCTTTGGCGGCCGCTTCAGCCTGCTTGGCTGTCTTGACCACCTTTACGCCGCCGGCTTTGCCGCGCCCACCCACAAGCACCTGCGCTTTAATGACAACGCGGCCACCCAGTTTTTTTGCGATCTTGCCAGCTTCTTTCGGGGTAGCCGCTACTTTTCCCTGCGGAACAGGGACACCATATTTGGCGAAAATTTGCTTTGAAATGTATTCGTGCAACTTCATGTTGGGGGAGGTTGCTCCTTGAAGAAAACGAAGCTCGCTTTGAAAAACCGGGGCGATTATACCACCCAGGCTTTTTTAGCCATTTTCACTATAATAAAGGCATGTCTTACGACGAAGCATTAGCCACGCGCTTGCGCAAGGCAGTGGGCAGGCGCAAAGGCATTGTGGAAAAGAAAATGTTCGGCGGCTTATCGTTTCTGCTGAATGGGAACATGGCCGTTGGCGTGCTTGGCAACGAACTTATTTTGCGAATTGACCCTGCCCAGAACGATAAGATCCTCAAGAAATCGTATGCGCGCCAATTCGATTTTACAGGCAAGCCAATGATCGGCTGGATCTACGTCGGGGCAGTTGGGCTGAAGAGCGCTGCCGACCTTAAAAAATGGGTACAGGTGGGATTGGAGTACGCGGCATCGTTGCCGGCCAAATAAAACGATGAGTTGAGCAATGCTATTTGTGAAAAGAGGCTAGCCATGATGCGATATGAAAATAAGTCCGAGCCCTTACTGCCACGCTGGCTGTTCCTGCTGCGGCTTGGCCGCCATGTGCTCTTCGCTTTGGGCATCCTCCTAATTGTTTTTGTTCATCGGAACCCTTGGCTATCATTATTTTGTAAACTTGCCCTGGCTGGATGCGACCCTGAATGCTTCGATGATCCTTTCCGGCATGGGGCCAGTGGATCCGATCAACTCTCCCGCCGGGAAAGAATTTGCTACCGTGTATGCATTGCTTTCAGGTTTGGTATTTGCGCTTACCACGGGCATCATCATTTCCCCCATTGTGCACCGCGCCTTTCACAGCCTGCATTTCAAAGAAGACGATTAACCTTCCCCCAAAAAACAGAATTTATTGCGTAACAATAAAATGTAGTAGCATATTATTCTGGCTGTCCGTCAGCCACAGGCCGCCCGCGCCATCCGTAGCCAGGCCCTGGGCGATGCCGATGCTGACCGCGCTCTGGTCGAAACCGCCAAAGAAGTGGTCGAAGCTGCCGTCCGGGTTGTAGACCAGCACGCGCCCGGCTTCCGGGTCGCTGATGTAGACGCGGCCGTCGGTGCCGACTGTTATGTAGGGCTTGTTGACCAACGATTGGCCATACCAGCCTGAAATATCCCAGCTATCCACCGGCTCAAACGACCCGGCTGAGTAGTTGAAGACTTGCACGCGTTGGTTCCAGGTATCTGTCACATACAGTCGGCCGCTTGTCCGGTCAAGGGCCAGGCCGACCGGCTCGTCGAATTGCCCGGTCTCCAACCCGAAGCTTCCATACTGACTCATAAAATTTCCGTTGGCATCGAAAACTTTGATGCGCTTGTTGCCCGTATCCATCACCAGCACGTTGCCGTCGTTGTCCACCAGCAGGTCACGCGGGCCCCACATAGAGAATTCACTCTCATCCTGCCCAAACTGGCCCCACATTTTCAGGAAGTTGCCTTCTGCGGTGAACTTCTGGATGCGATGGTTCCAGGTGTCGGCCACGTAAACAAAGCGACCATCCGGTGACACGGCCACGCCCCACGGCTCGTTGAATGTGCCACCCAGCCCTTCGCCCGCGCTCACGTCGGCGAAGCTTCCCCAGGCTTTGATGAACGTGCCATCCGCAGCCAGGTGCTGGATGCGATGATTGTTGGCGTCTGCCACATAAATACTTCTATCTGGCGCTACTGCAACACCGCGCGGCGCGTTGAATTGGCCGGGCTCGGTGCCCGTGCTGCCCACGACCCGGTCAGCGCCTAACTCGATGCCCTTACCTTCATAAGGGTCGGCGATGGCCGCCTCGGGCGCGGGCTGCACGCCATAGTCCCAGATCTGCGCGGCCACATCCTTGCGGATGTAAAGCCGCATGGTGCGTGACGGATCCCACGCAGCCAGGCTCGGGTCGCGGCCTTTGTCGGTCAGGTAATGGGTGAAGTCGCGGTTCAGCCAGATCTGGAAAATGTCTTCACGCATCTTTGGGTCGCCAAAATAAGTGCCCAGGCGTTCCCACACGCGCGGCCAGTAATCTCCAATGCCCATTTGGTCGGCTGGTAGCCCCGTATCGGCTGTGAAGTCATAACCGATGCTGGCTTTAGTGAAGTCAAAATAATCCTGGTTGGGCCACCAAATGCGGTTGTACTCGAAGCCGTAATAGGCTTGTCCCACCACAGGTTCGATCTTTCCGTAATTGGCATCACCCACGATGATCATCGGCACGTCGCGCAAATCGCGTCCGGGCTGGTCGGCGTAATAGCGCTGGTTTGGATAGTTGCGCAGATACCACCAAAAAGGGTAAGAGGTTTCGTTGTCGTATGCCACCTGCAGATCCAGCCCATCGGTCAAGCGCATGGAAATATCTTCGACCTGTTCCATTATTTCTTTGGACCCAGGCGCCATGTGCGCGTAAACGAGATACTCAGTGGCCTTGTCAGAGTTAATGTAAGACGCCCGGAATGCGGCCCGCGCCGTCAGGAAAGCCAACCCCGCAAAAATCACTATCGTAGTGATTCTTCGCAGTTGCTCGGCCTTCCAATTCTCGCTAGCTGTCAATGTAATGATTGCGTATGTGCTCAGGAAAACAAGCAGCATGAAGAAAATAAAGTGAGCAGTGGTTTGCAGTTGAGCGATCTCATTGCCTTGGAAGGGTAGGTGGCTGCCCAGCAGCGAACCCAAAGTGGTTAGCACTGACACGATGAAGACAATGATTGAGAATAACAATAGCATGCTGCGCGTCTGCGCCAGGCGCTGCCATTCAATGCGCCTGATCAGCCAGCCCAGCGCCCAGCCGCTAAGCAGTAGCATGGGCAGCGCAATATGCACGGTCAGCCATGGCATCTTTTCGCCGGCCAGACTGTAGGCGATCATGCTGGTGACAGACCAAAACGCCAGCAACACCAGCGCCAGCCGCCGGCTTTCTACGGGCTGCAGATTACGTTCCTCGGTGTCGGGCGGTTGCTTGTCGTCGCGCTCGCTGCGCCACATCCCAAAACCGATGACGCTCGCCAATATTGTCCCAGCTGCCGCCAGGAATTCGTAGACCGGGACTTGAACCGCCAAATAATAATAAGAGGGCTGGTTGCCGCGCTCTACGCCTTGTTGCTCAACCCAATACAGCAGCGAGCCCAGCAGACCGGAGAGAAAGCCCGGTGCGTTCGTAAAAATAGTCGTGTAGAGCGGGATAAAGATCGCGAAAAAGATGCCTACGTTGATCAGCCACAGCCGCGGCGACCACAACATGCCCAACGCGAACGCCAGGCCGGCGAAAAAAATGATCCAGAAGGCCATGAAGATCAGGTTATTGACATCGGCCGCCGCTAATCCACCTGAACTCCATTGACTTAAGAGCTCCATCGATTTTTGATAAGTGATCTCGGGCCGCAATATATGGATCGGTAAGGCGCTCAGGTGGGGAAGTACTAGCGCAAATAGAAGCAGCATCAAGCTAAAGGCGCGCTCGCCTTTGAGTCGCTGCCAGCCGTAGCCACTGAACAGCATGTAGAGCGCCGCGGCCAGGGCCACTATGCCCAAGCCGCCAAGTATCAGTGTCGGGTAAGAAATATTGCCAGCCGGAGCAGCTTGCTCAGTATCCGTTGGCGCAACCGGCTCCTGCACTTCAGTGGCACTGATGCCTGCTTGCGAACTCTCGCCGCCAACCACATGGGCGCCGTAAGCCAAGACAAATAATGAAGCCCCTAAAACGAGCGTGATAAGGAATATGCGCCGCGATTTGTCATTTTTCCATTTACGCCCGCCGACCCGCCAAAGGAACAAGAAACCCAGGAAGAATAGGGCCTGGGCTGCGTAAATGAATGAGGTTTCTTTTGCGGTGAAGTGCAGGGCGAGAGCTGCGGTAAAGATATATAGATATTTATTCTGACCATTATCCAAATAACGCAACATGGCCCATAACATCACCAGCCCAAAGAAGGCAACCCAGGATTCGTTGCGCGCGTAGCGGCTGTAATACAGCATGTATGGCGAAATAAGAAATAAAAACGACGCCACCAACGCGCCGATTCGCCCAAGATAACGCCGGAACCCCCACCAGGCAAAGAACACAGTGAGTACGCCAAACAGTGCTTGTGGGGCCCGCGCAGTGAAATCGTTGTCGCCGAACAGGAAATAGCTCAGCGCCAGCAGATGGAATTGCAGTGGGCCGTGGCTGAGCGGATGGTGCGCATAGCCCTGGCCTTTATACAGCTGCCAGGAGAAATAAACGTGCGTGGTTTCGTCGTGGCTGATGACCCGCTCGCCGAGCTCGTAAAAGCGGGTGACGAATGCCGCCACCAGGATTAGGGCGATAAGCCCCGTCTCCCAATTTAGTTTAACGGTGGAGAAAAAAGGACGGTCCAGCCAGGAGGATTGCGTAGTAAGGCGGTCTTTGGGCATGCGGTCTCTCAGGCTGAGCTGGCTGTATTGTACGATTTGGCGCAAGTTTCGGCAAGCAAAGCTATCTTCTTTGTCATCCCGAGTGAGGGCGCTACAGCCCGCCCGTCATTGCGAGCGAGCGTGGCAATCTACTAGTCGAGAACAAAACCTTCACGAAAACGCATCCCCAACTTGGGGTATTTCCACCCTATGTTTTGACCACAGGCGCCGGCGCAAACCTTGTTTGCTTGCCCAGCCGAATATGCAGGAAACAAAATGCCAGCGCCGCGATCGCACATAGCCCCGCGGCCGCATACCAAAGATAATTGCGATTGTAATTATCCAGGATGTAACCGGCTGCGGTCGGCCCCACGATGGCCGGCATCGCCCACACCAGGCTGAATACCGCCATATAGCGCCCGCGCATCGCCTCGGGCGCAAAGTTCGCCGCCAACGCCGACGCGGTCGGCATCACGATCATCTCACCTATGGTGATGATCACCATAGCTGCCAGGAACAGCGGGAACGCAGCTACAAAACCATATAAACCGAACCCGATCAGATAGAACAGCGAGCCCAAGGCAAGGATAGCGAAAGGTGGTCGCACTTTGATCACGCGTGTCGTCCAGAACTGAAACAGGATCACGGTGACCGCGCTGGTCGTCAAAATGAATCCATATCCCTGCGGGGTAACGCCATGTTGGTCGCGCAGAAAGACCGATAGTGAACTGTACATCTGGATATACACGATGCCCATTAGCACCGACGCGAAGATAAACCCAACGAAGGCTTTGTCGCGCAAGACCTTGCCATAACCCGCGAAGGTCGCCGTCATGCTTTCCGGCTGCTCTCCTTCGCGCGCTTGCGGCTTGGTTTCGGGAATAAGCATGTAAAAAAGCGCCGCCACGATCAAGCTCACCACCGCGTCGATCATGAAGAGGGCGAAAAATGATTTGCTCGCCACCAGCCCGCCAATGGTAGGCCCAATGATCCAGGCCATGTTGCGCACCACGCGCATAATTCCAAAGCCTTCCTGGCGTTTTGCTTCAGGCAAGATATCGGCGATCATGGCTTGATGAGCCGGCCCGGCCGCATCGGAGAGCGTGCCGATTACCGCCGCCAGTGGGAACAGCAGCACGAAGTCGTTCACCAGCCCCAGCGCCAGCGAACTCGCCGCGCTGAACACCAGCCCGAACAAGATCAAGCGCCGGCGGCCAAGGCGGTCGGTCAATGCGCCGCCAATGATGTTGCCCAACAGTCCGAAGGCCGAGAAGGCGCCCAACACAATGCCTGCCTGGGTCATGCCCACGCTGAATTTCTGCGTGATGTAAAGCGCAAAGAACGGAAAGAGTAGGGTGGCTCCGATCGTATCGATAAAAGAAACGCCTACCACCGCCCAAAAGTGGCGCGGAAACTCCCTTATGACTTTTTGCAGTCCACTAAACATTATTTCTTTTTCGGTTTTTTATCAGGTACAGATTTAAGCTGTTTCACTTCGTCCGCGCTCAGGTTGCGAAACTCCCCTGGCTTCAAGGTGCCCACATGCAGGCTGGCGATGCGCACGCGCAGCAGCTTCACTACCGGCAGCCCGAGAGTGCCGGCGATCTCGCGGATCTGGCGCTTGTGCCCTTCATGCATGATCACGCGCACCCAGGCGCCGTCGCCGTGCAAACTTTCTACGCGCACGTCCGCGGGGCGGGTGCGCGTTCCGTCCGCTAGCACCACGCCGCGCCGCCAGGCTTCCAGTTGAGTCTTCTCGGGGTGACGCGCCACTAGCACGCGATATTCTTTTTCCTGCTCGTAGCGCGGGTGGCTGAGATGCTGCGTCAATTCGCCGTCATTGGTCAGCAGCATCAGGCCTTCGCTGTCTTTATCGAGACGCCCGACCAAATGCATCTTGCGCCCGCCCGGCACCAGGTCCACAATTTTCTGGCGCGGGTCCGGCCCCGACGTGGTCGAAAGCACCCCACGCGGCTTATAGATCGCGATGTAAGCGAAGTCAGGCGCGGCATGTACGCGGCCTCCATCGACCTTGATCGAGTCTTTCGCTGGGTCAGCTTTGCTGCCGATTTTGGCGATTTGGCCATTAACCGAAACGCGCCCAGAAGTGATGAGCGCTTCGGCGGTGCGCCGCGAGCCGTAGCCCGCGCGCGCTAGTATTTTTTGCAAGCGTTCTTCAGTCATTAATTTTCCTAATGGTCATTCCGATAGTATTTTGTTTGTCATTCCGAGCGGCGCCCATTCTAAAGTGTCATTCTGAGGCGGGCTCGGCGAGCCGAAGAATCCTCATAATCGTTTATCCCGAATAAACCTAAATCGCAAATGTCCGCGTCTGTTTTTATTCTTTCAACTCATGCACTTCAGGCAGCGTTTGCTGTTTGGCAAGGAAATCCAAATTGAGCGGAGGCAGTTCCTCAACCTTACCCAGGCCAAAGTGCTGCAGGAAATCCGGCGTCGTCGAATACAAAATGGGGCGGCCAGGGCCTTCAGTGCGGCCGGCTTCCTCTATCAGCCCATGCGTCAGCAGCGAGCGCAGTGAGCTGTCGCTGTTCACCCCGCGTACCGCATCGATCTGCGGTCGCGTGATCGGCTGCTGGTATGCAATGATTGATAGGCATTCCAAAGCCGCCGCGCTCAGCCGCCAGGTGGCTTCGAGGTCAAGGAAGCGCTCGACTAGTTGTGATGCCTCTGGCGCACTGATCAGCCGCAGCTCATTTTTGTGGCGCTGCAAGCGGATGCCGCGCTGTCCATAGCCGGGTTCGAGCGCCGACAGCGCTTTCTCGATCTCGCGCGGCGCAACTTCGAGCGCTGCTGCCAGCTGGTTCACCGCCACCATCGCCGGCGCGACGAACAGCAAAGCCTCCACCTGGGCTTCGAGGGTCAAATTTTCGGTCTTGGGGGATTGAGGTTTGCTTTTGGCCGCCATGCTAAAATCTTCTCAGTCACCATTTTCGGCGATATTTTATGAATGTAAAGCGATTATACCAGCGGCCCTGTTTCCAGAATTTATTTATTTTGTTCGCCGTTGCCCAGCTCGCTGCATGCAACCCGGCCGCAACTGCGACTCCCCAAATTTCTGTCTCGATCACCGCTGATGGCGCGACCAACGACGTTCAGATCGCCGAGGGCAGCAACGTCGCCGCTGCCCTCGATGCCGCCGGCATCGAGCTCGGCCCGCTCGATCGCACCGAACCCGATCTCTATTCCGCGCTCGCCGAGGGCGACTCCGTGCTCGTGATCCGCGTCAGTGAAGAATTTGAAGTCGAGCAGAAGCCTTTGCCCTTCGAGTCGCGCACGCTGAAGAACGAGGCCATGACCCCTGGCGAACAGCGCCTCATTCAAAATGGCGTTAATGGCCTAGGCGAAATTACCTATCGCTTGCTTTACGAAGATAGCGAATTGATCTCGCGCACCGCCGTGCGCGAAACCGTCATCACCGCGCCGGTCGAAGAGATCATCATGTTGGGCGCCGAATCGCCCTTTAGCTCGGTTGCGATTCCTGGGCGATTGGCCTTCCTCTCCGCCGGCAACGCCTGGGTGCTCGAGCAGAACACTGGCGCCCGCCGCCCGGTTGTCACCAGCGGCGATCTGGACGGCCGCATCTTCGAAGTCTCCCCCGATGGCGAGTGGCTGCTTTTTAGCCGCCTCAGCGCCGACGAAACGCAAATCAACGAGCTATGGGTCGCCAGCCTTGACGAAGGCAGCGACACGCTCATCGACCTCGGCATCGGCAATGTCGTCCATTACGCTGGCTGGGTGCCCGGCGGCTCGAACACGCAGATCGCTTTTTCTACCGTCGAGCCCAGCCTCAATCCGCCCGGCTGGCAAGCTAACAACGATCTGCAGTTCATCAATTTCACCGCCAATGGCGAAGTCACCACCGTCCGCGTCGGGCTGCCGCCCAATAGCGACAGCCTTTACAGTTGGTGGGGCAGCGCCTTCGCTTGGTCGCCTGATGGAGAGGTGCTCGCCTTCACCCGCCCCGACGCCGTCGGCCTGGCCGACATTGATCTCGACGAGCTCAACGTATTGCTTCCCCTCATCACATTTCAAACCAGCAGCGATTGGGCCTGGATGCCAAGCATTGCCTGGTCATCCGATGGCGACCTGCTTTACACCGTCGAGCACGCGCAACAGAGCGGTCTCGATGTGCAAGAGCGCTCGCCGCTCTTCGATATCGTCGCGCTCTCGATCAACGACAGCAAAGACGTCATCGTCGAAAATGTTGGTATGTTCGCGCAGCCCGTCCCCGACCCCGACGGCGGCCAGGTCGCGTTCCTGCGCGCTTTCACTCCTTCGCAAAGCGACATCAGCGCCTACGAGCTCATGGTCGTCGCGCCCAGCGGCGGCATGCTTTCGCTGTTCCCGCCGCAAGGCGCCGCTGGCCTCCAACCGCAGCGCGTGGCCTGGTCGCCTTCTGCCGAGAACGGCCCCATGATCGCATTCGTTTACCAGGGCAACTTGTGGTTGGTAAACGTACTAACCGGCGAAGCCCAACAGCTCACCGGCGACGGCTTGGTTACTGCGCTTTCGTGGCAGTAACCTTTCTTGTCATTCCGAGCGAGCTAAGGCTGCGTAGCAGCCGTGCGACGAGGAATCCGTAACATGATTATTGTTTGACTTACATATCTGTTCCAAAGGCAATCAAAAGCTCGCCGACTCTTCGCAGTGCCCAATTGCGGCTGCATGGTTAGAATACACACCGTGCAGCCGCCTAAGAATTCTCAATGCGTATCCTGATCACCGGCGCGGCCGGCTTCCTTGGTTCGCACCTTTGCGACCGACTGCTGGCCGAAGGCCATGAGGTGGTCGGTATGGATAACTTCATCACCGGCAAGCCCGAAAATTTAGCCCATCTCAGCCAGAACGAACGCTTTCTCTTTATTCGTCACGACGTTTCCAACTACATCTCCGTCCCCGGCAAGCTCGATGCGGTCATGCACTTCGCTTCTCCCGCCAGCCCCAATCCGCTCTCGCCTATCGGCTATCCCAACCTGCCCATTCAAACTATGAAGGCCGGCGCGCTCGGCACGCACAATAGCCTCGGCGTGGCTTTCGCCAACAAGGCGCGCTTCATGCTGGCGTCCACCAGCGAGATCTATGGCGACCCGCTCGAGCATCCGCAGAAAGAAACCTACTGGGGCCACGTCGACCCCATCGGCGAGCGCTCCGTCTACGATGAAGCCAAGCGCTTCGCCGAAGCGCTCACCATGGCCTACCACCGTTTCCACGGCGTCAACACGTGCATCGTGCGCATCTTCAACACTTATGGCCCGCGTATGCACATCGACGACGGCCGTGCCGTCGCCAACTTCATCCAGCAGGCGCTGCGCGGCGAGAAGCTCACCATCTATGGCGACGGCCTGCAGACGCGCAGCTTCTGCTATGTCGACGATCTGATCGAAGGCATCTATCGCCTGCTTGTTTCCGAGATCCACGAACCCGTCAACATCGGCAACCCGGACGAGATCACCATTGAGCAGTTCGCCAAAGAGATCGACGCGCTGGTCGGCAAGCATGCCGGCCTTGTCTTCGACAAGGCCAAGCTGCTGGCCGGCGACCCCCTGCGCCGCCAGCCGGATATCACCCGCGCTAAAGAGTGGCTTGGCTGGACTCCGAAAATTTCCTTGCAAGAAGGCCTGAAGAAAACGATTCCTTATTTCAAAGACCAGTTGGGACTCAAATGAGAGTCTTCTCCAACCGCCGCGAACAGAAACGCTTCGCCAAATTCGCCCTCGTCGGCTTCACCGGCGCGGCTGTCGACTTCGCCGTCTTCAACCTGTTCCTTAGCGTTGTCGGCTTAGAGCCCATCGTCAGCCAGGCCCTCTCGTTCGCGGCCGCCGTAACCAGCAACTTCACCCTCAATCGCCACTGGACCTATCCCGACTCGCGCTCCAAGCACGTAGCCACCCAAGTAGGCCAATACCTGCTGGTGAACTTTATTGGCCTACTCATCCGCACGCCGCTCTTCAACGGCCTCGGCACCATCTTCGAGAGCGCCCTCGCCGGCGCGCAGTTCCCGTTTTCGCTGACCCCTTACCTCGTCGCCCACAACCTGGCGCTCGGCTGCGCCATCGGCGTCGTCCTCTTCTGGAACTTCTTCATCAACCGCTACTGGACTTATGGGGATGTAGAATAATAACCATGACTCAGCTAACTCCCCAGCCCGTCTCCGCCTCGCGGGTCACCATCTCGCAGCTCATGGAGCCTGCTCACGCCAACCTGCTTGGCAACGTGCACGGCGGCCATATCATGAAGCTGGTGGACGAAGCCGGTGCGCTGGCCTGCATGAAGCATTCTCGCCAGCGCGTTGTCACCGTCGCCGTCGACCGCATGATCTTCGAGCATCCCATCAAGATCAGCGACCTGGTCACCGTCAGCGCCGAGGTCAGCTACGTCGGCAACACCTCGATGGAAGCCGAGGTCTCCGTGCAAGCCGAGAACCCCACCACCGGCGAACACTGGCACACCAACACCGCTTACCTGGTTTACGTAGCCTTGGACGAATCTGGCAAGCCCATTCGCGTCCCGCCACTGACGGCCGAGAACGACTTCCAGCGCAAGCGCATGGAGCAGGGCGCCGCCCGCCAGGCCTATCGCCTCAGCCAGGCGAAAGAAGAAAACTTCCAAGCCATTGCGAAATGAGTTTCTTCGTCATTTGGCTGGCGTAGTCGATGTGGTCGGTGTAGTCGATTTTTGCGAAATAGTCGATGTAGTCGGTGTAGTCGGTGTAGTCGATGTAGTCGGTGTAGTCGCTGCGGCTAACAAAGCGACCTGCTGACGGAAGCTGAGTGCAAATTGTGGTGCCAAGAAGTAGTCCATATTAATTGCCCCCTATGAAAAGTAACGTGTTGTCGGATTATTGCACAAGTTGGAAGAAAAATGGGGATTTGGGAGTGATTGTCAAGGTGAGCAGGACTTACGATCAACTATTCTTGTCATTCCGAGCGAGGGCGCTTAGCGCCGCTTTTTAGTGGCGCTGCCCGACGAGGAATCTGTATAACGCTGGTTATAAAATTGGGATCGCCTGAAAGAAGACTCGTAGAATGAGCTCCCCCCGCGTCGTCGCCGGCTCCGCCCGCGGCCGCCGCCTACGCGGAGCCTGCCCTGAGCGTAGCGAATGGGTCCCCGGCGAAAGGAATTATGTCTAGTCCTCGGGTGGTTGCTGGCATCGCACGCGGAAGCAGGCTCCGCTCCGTGCCCGGCGACAAGACCCGCCCCATAACCGACCGCGCCAAAGAATCCCTCTTCAACATTCTGCGCCCCTATCTGGATGGCGCCAGCTTTTTGGATCTCTTCGCCGGCACCGGCGCCGTCGGCATTGAAGCCCTCAGCCAGGGTGCGGGCTTCGCCCGCTTCATCGACACCCAACGCGCCGCCGTGGATACCATTCGCGCCAACCTGGCCGCCACCAAGCTGGACGCCAATGCGCACGTCATCCAGGGCGACGCTTTCAGCCAGCTGGCAGCCGCGCCGGACCGCGTCTTTGACTACGCCTTCGTTGCCCCGCCGCAATATCAGGGCTTGTGGAAGCGAACTCTGCTCGCGCTGGATGCCAAGCCCGAATGGCTTGTCGAAGATGGTTGGGTCATCGCCCAGATTGACCCAACGGAATACGAAAAAGTCGAACTAAGTAATTTAGCCGAGTTCGATCAGCGCAAATATGGCAACGTGCTGCTGGTGTTTTATGAAAAGAAAGAAACCTAAACTCTTGTCATTCCGAGCGAGGGCGTTTAGTGCCGCTTAGAAAGCGGCACTGCCCGACGAGGAATCCGTGCTGCGATTAGTGGAAAATCAACTAGTCTGCGAAAAGTTGGTTGGGGGTTACTCAAATTCAATCTGCAAGTTTCCATCCGCATCATACGAATAAAATCCCGACAGCGGCGGATCGTCGCGTTTCATGGCCAACACGCGCGGCAGCAGGGTGGGCAGGTCCTCCACCAGAGGCAGCTCAGCCAGCTTTGCGGCTGGGACCCACTCCAGCTTGCCCTCAGATGATGAATGCGCTTCACCTTTCGCCTCGCCGCGGAACACGAACATCAGAATGCCGGCCTCTGTATCCCCGGTATCAATCGCCACCACTGCGCATAGCCACAGAAATACATCCTTGAACCCACTCTCTTCTTCAACTTCGCGCCGCGCCGCCCGCCACACGCCTTCGCCTTGCTCAACGTGGCCGCCCAGCCCGTTGTACAAATTCGGCCATACGCGCTTCGTGGGCGAGCCTTTGAGCACCAGCACATCCTCGCCGCGCGTCAGGAAGATCAACACGCGCGCAACGAACTGGTATCTGGACTTATCTAAACCTTGTTGGGGAGCTACCATTCAGCGATTAATTGATTAATAGATTAGTTGATTTGGTAATCGGTTAATCCACTAATCTGAAAGATCTTTCACTTCTTCCTGTTCGGCTTCTTCCCCAAAATAGAACTCACGGCTGGGTGCTACCTTCACCGGGTGCACGAATTGCTCAACATATTTGCGCGTGCCGCCGATCGCCAGTAGGTTGAACAGCTTGGCAAACTGCTCGTCCCAGGCCTGCGTGATCATCGTTTTTTCCTTTTCCGGCAGATTCCATAGCGCGGACTTGAACGGCCCCAGCGCCCGCTTGCGGTTCTCATAATGAAATTGTTCGTCGGTTTGGGTGGGCTTGCGGTCAGCGCCAAATTGCTTGTTGACGAAGGCATACACCGCGCTCAGATAAGGCTTGGGTAGTCGCTCATAAAGCATGTTCTGAAAATTGGTGGCAAGGTGCACTTCGCACGCCTCACACTCCACGAACTTGCCGAAGGCTTCCTTCGGCAGCGTGGAGGCGCCGTGCTGCACGGCGCCGGCGAAGCCATATTCTTCGCGAGCCACCCGGCTGAGCTTGAACAGCGTGTCGAAATCTACTTTCACCCTGGCTATGCTGCCGTCGGGCAGCACCACGCCGCCATGCGATGTGCCAGTTTGGATGCTGATCTTGGATAGCCCGGCCGCGCCTACTTTGTAGTTGGGCAGCCATTCCCCATACTCTTCGATATAGGCTCGCATCTCTTCTTCAGTAGAGTTCTTTCCACCCACTTCGCCGATCTCGCCGCCCACTGAAACCGTTACGCCATTTGGTTCGCGGTCGCGGATAAAGGCCGTGTAGTGGGCTGTGAGCGTTGAATTCAGCCGTTGCTGTTCGCGCACGGTCGGCTGGCTCAGGTCCACCAATGTCGAGGCATCTACGTCGATGTTAAAGAACCCAGCCTGAATGGCCTCAGCTGTCAGCGCCTCAACCGCCCTAACTTCCTTCTTGGGATCCTCTTTATAACGAGTGAGCGAAAGCTGAAAATGGTCCCCTTGGATGAAAACTGGCCCGCGGTAGCCTTCGGCGATCGCCGCGCCCAGAATATTGGTCGCATATTCCGCCGGTCGTTGCTCGGTGTATCCGATCTCCGAGCGGGCTATCTCTAAAATGAACGCTCCCGCATCGATCTTTTTCGCGTTGCGAAAAACCGCTCGGGCTGCGTCGAAAGCCAGCGCTCGCAGGTTTATGGCCGGCACTGTGAAATTGGGCGGCACTTCGCCGCGCCCGCGTGCCATGTACAGTTCGTAAACACTGGCAGGGATGGCGCCCAGTTCCAGCGCCAACAAACGAACAATGTAACGCGCCCAGGCCTGTTCGCTCTCGCTGCCGAACGCGGAAAGACGCACCAGTGCGCCGATCCGGCCGCGCACTGCGGCCTCGTCCAGTACGCGCAGATTGTGATCTTGATATTCGATACTGTTGCCGAGCGCGGAAAGTACGCTGTTCAAGGCGTCAGATTCCATTTTCGTGCCTCGATGAGTTCGTTAATGATGGATTGGGCGGATTGTACCATTGGCTCCGCCCCGAGCCCGCCGCGGCCATATTTATATTTTGCAAATGTTTTTCGTTGTATAATTGTTTTCGGTTGCTCGCCTTTTGGGCGCGCCCCTTTAGTGAGGAGTTGTAATGTCTGACCTTTATGAAAAAGTGACCGACGACCAGGACCCGCTGCGCAAGCTGGCCAGCAAGATCCCTGGTTTTAGCGGCTACATTGAGCGAGAGAACCGCCGCGCCGCCGACAAGCTGCTGCGCGAATCGATCGCCGACAAGTTCGACCAGGTC
>JBKJWG010000017.1:0-3744 GCA_046716985.1 Anaerolineales bacterium
AGCCCGGAGCCGACCGCGTTGACGCGCACCAGGCGCTCGCTGCGCCCGAAATCGAGCTCGCGCAGGGCACGCGCCACCAGCCCGCGCGCTTCGGCTTTTTTGTTGGGCGCCACGCCATCTTCGAGATCGAGGCAAACGGAATCGGCGCCCAGGCCGGCGGCCTTCTGCATCTTGGCCCAATCGCTGCCGGGCACATACAGCAGGGCGCGGCGCGGATGAATCATACGGCGCGGCCTCATTGGGAATCTCGTTTCAGGAACATCACGGAGCGCTCGACTTCGACGACCACTTCGCCATTTTGGTTGTGGCCCAAATGCTTGAGGCGCACGATGCCGCGGTCGGGTTTGCTTTCGGACGGGCGCTTCTCGAGCACCTCGGTCTCCACCGAGATCGTATCGCCGGCGAAAACCGGATTGGGATGGTTGACCTTTTCGTAGCCGAGATTGGCGACGATGGTGCCCTCGGTGAGATCGGGCACGGTGATGCCGATCACCAGCCCGAAGGTGAAGATGCCGTTGACGATGCGCCGCCCGAACTGGCTGTGGCGCGCAAACTCTTCGTCCATGTGCAGCGGCTGCGTGTTCATCGTCAGCCCGCAGAAGAGCAGGTTGTCGGCTTCGGTTACGGTGCGGGCGCGGCCGTGCGCAATGCGCTGGCCCACCTCAAGCTCTTCGAAATATTTACCGGTCATCTGGTTCCAATTCTACGAGGGTTTGCTCTTTCTCGACAGTCTGGCCTTCTTTTACGGCCACCCGCGCTACTTTGGCGTCGTGCGCCGCCTGGATGCGGATCTCCATTTTCATGGCTTCCAGCAGCAGCAAGGTCTCGCCCGCTTTCACGGATTGCCCCGCCTGCGCCATCACCTTGCGCACCTGGCCGGGCATCGGGGCGCGCAGCACGCTTTCGGCAACCGCAGCCGTGCCGCCCTTGGCGGCATTACCTGCCGATTTCTCAAGCTGATAGCTGCGCCCGTTCCAGTGCAGCCAGACGGCACGGCCCTGGCGCGCCCAGGTGACTTGATGCGGCTGGCCGTCGATCTCGATCTGCAATTCGCCATCCGCGTTGCTAACCAGCTTAACCAAATAACCGATGGCTTCAATAACTACATTGAAGCCATCACCTTCGGACCGCAATTCGATCGCGTGCGGCTGGCCACGATGCAAATAATTGAACTTCATCGCTGGTCGCCTATGCGGAAGCCGCTGGCTTGCGCCCACGGCGAATACGGGTCGGGATCTTCGTCATCAGCCAATTGGCTGCGGACGGGTCGGAGTTCCAGCAACGCTGCGGCGATCAGCGCTTCATCCGGAAGCTCTCGACTAACCGACCAATCGACTAATCGACTTTCCACAAAGCGCGTGTCATACTTGCCGGCCTGCACATCCGGCTGCGCCAGCAGATCTTGCAGGAATTCGATATTGGTCGTGACGCCGAGGAAAGCGATCTCGCGCAGAGCGGACTGCATGCGCTCGAGCGCGGCGGCGCGATCAGCCGCGTGCACGATCAGTTTCGCCAGCAGCGGATCGTAGTGCACGGTGACTGCGCTGCCATCCGTCACGCCGGCGTCGACGCGCACGCCGTCGCCGGTGGGCAGCAGCGCTTTCAGCACGCGGCCGGCTTGCGGCAAAAAGCCGCTCGCCGGATCTTCTGCGTAAATGCGGCTCTCGATTGCATGCCCGCGCTGCTTGAGATCTTTTTGCTCGAGCGACATTTTCTCGCCGGCAGCGATACGCAATTGCCACTGCACGATATCGATGCCACAGGTCAATTCAGTGATGGGGTGTTCGACCTGCAAGCGTGTGTTCATCTCGAGAAAATAAAATTTGCGCGTGGCGGGGTCGACCAGGAACTCGACCGTGCCGGCGTTGGTGTAGCCGACCGCGCTGGCAGCGGCCAGCGCCGCGGCGCTCATCGCCGTGCGCAGTTTGTCATCCATCAGCGGCGAGGGCGTCTGCTCGGCGATCTTTTGGCGGCGGCGTTGCAATGAGCACTCGCGCTCGAAGAGATGCAGCAGCTTGCCATGCCCGTCGCCCAACACTTGGAATTCGACATGCCGCGCGCTGGGCAAGTATTTTTCCAGGATCATGCGCTGGTCGCCGAAGGCGTTCTGCGCCTCGCGCCGCGCCGCTTCGATGCCCTCAGCAAGTTCGCTGGCTTTGTTCACCACGCGCTGGCCCACGCCGCCGCCACCCGCGGCGGCTTTCACCAGCAGCGGGTAGCCGATCTGCTCAGCAGCTTTTTTCAGCGCGGGGGCATCGTCTTTGCTTTGGTAGCCGGGCAGCACGGGGACACCGGCTTTTTCCATTAGGGCGCGGGCTTTGGCTTTGTCGCCCATGGCGCGCATGGCCGCCGGCGGCGGCCCGACCCACACCAGTCCCGCGGCGATCACGGCCTCGGCGAACTCGGCGTTCTCGGCCAGAAAGCCGTAGCCGGGATGCACGGCCTGCGCGCCGCTTTGTTTCGCGGCGGCCAGGACGCGCTCGATGTTGAGATATGAGAGCTGCGCTTCGGCCGGCCCGATCTCGACCGCTTCATCGGCAGCGCGCACGTGCAGTGTGCCGGCATCAGCCTGCGAATAGACCGCTACCGAGCGAATGCCCAGCTCGCGGCAGGCGCGGGCGATGCGCACGGCGATCTCGCCGCGGTTGGCGATGAGCAGTGAAGTGAATTTACGGGGCTTGGGCAAGCGAAGGAGCTCTCGTGTTTTAATGGTAATCCATTCACACCAGGCCGGAGGCCGCCACGGATTACAAAACCTTGAGACTTCAATTCGCCGAGAACCCGAAACGTTTTCGCGCTCTGCTAGCCGGAATTACGACCGAGCAGGCGCGCTTCAAGCCGAGCGCCGGGTCGTGGTCCATGCTCGAGCTGATCAATCACCTATATGACGAGGAGATCCACGATTTTCGCTCCCACCTGGATTTCATTCTGCATCCGGAAGGCAAAGAATGGGAGCCGATCGCGCCGCAGGCCTGGGTCAAGCTGCGCAAGTACAACAAGCGCACACTCGCGCCTTCGCTTGAAAATTTCTTGCGCGAGCGGCGGCGCTCGATCCGCTGGCTGGATTCGTTGGGCAAAGTGGACTGGGACACGAAATACACATCGAAATTCGGCAGCATGAAAGCCGGCGACATGTTCGCCGCCTGGGTCGCCCACGACGGCCTGCACCTGCGCCAATTCGCCGAGCTACACCGCGCCCTCGTCGAGCAGGCGGTCAAACCTTATAAGATTGGGTACGCGGGCGAGTGGTGAGGCTTATTTCTAAAAGGGACAGGTTTGTAAACCTGTCCCTACAAACACCTCAATCCCTTTTCCTCACGAACCACTCACGGAAATCTTTGCACTTCCCATCTGGCGCGAGGCGGATCAGCCAGATATTGCTGAAGGTGCCGGCGCTCATGTAGACCGTGGTGCCGTGCATCACGCCCAGGTCGCCGTCCACGGCGGCGACTTCGTATTCGAAGCTCCAGTCGCTGGGCTGGTCGCCGATGGCGACCCAGCCGGCGACGATAGCTTGCCACCCGAGCCAAGGATCGTCGAATGGTCCAGTCGAATAGACGGCATCTTCAGTGAACAGCTTGCCAATCTCCTGAACATTATTGCTCTTCCAAGCCTTCACGTAGCCATCGACCCATTTTTCAAAATCTTGTTTTGTCAAACTCAAACGCCTCACATCCTGAACACGCCGAAGCCGCCATCCGGGCGCGGCGCTTTGAGGACTACCGAGAGCGCCAGCCCCAGCAC
>JBKJWG010000018.1:0-3076 GCA_046716985.1 Anaerolineales bacterium
GTCGTAGCCCTCTTTGAATTCCATAATGAAGTCGTGGGCCTGCGCCTGCTTGGCGGCCTCTTCGACATCTTTGCGCGAGGCGCCCGGCACGCCGAAACCAATGTTGTCGGCGACGCTGCGCGAGAATAGGAAGATATCCTGCTCGATGATGGAAACTTGCCGGCGCAGCGATTCCAGGTTCCAGTCGCGCACATCGCGCCCATCCACAATAACTTTGCCGGCATTCACATCGTATGTGCGGTTGACCAGCTTGGCGAGTGAGGTCTTGCCCGTGCCGGTCTGCCCGACGATGGCAACGGTTTGGCCAGGCTCGATCTTGAACGAAACTCTGTTCAGCGCCGGCTCGTGTTTTTCGTAGCCAAAGGTGACATTGCGAAATTCGATGGCGCCCTTCATCTCGCCGCTGAAACCGGCCGCGTTCTGGTCCAGCTCAGTTTCACGATTGATGAGATCGAGGATGCGGCGGGCGCTGGCGACGCCCAGCGAAACCTGCGAGTAAGCGAACAGCGAAGTGAAGACGGGGAAACCGAAGAGGGCTAACAAACCAAAATAACCGATCACATCTCCGAGCGTAATAGCGCCGCGCTGAAAAAGAATCAGCGAATGCCACAAGCCGCCGGCCTGGGCGAGGCCCATGAGCAGCATAGGCAGGAAACGCGCTTCAATATCGCCCTGGTGGACGAAGGCGTTGCGGAAACGGCGGGCATTGCGGCGGAAGAGAGAAACTTCCTCCTTCTCCTGCGCGTTGCCCTTGACGGTCTCAATGCCATCCAGCGCTTCGGAAAGGCGCGAGTTCAACTTGCCAAATGCGTGGCGTTCCTCACGGGTGACCGGGTTAAGCTCGGAGAGATACTGCCAAATAGAAAGGAAGTAGGCAATGGTAAAGAGCACGGGCGTGATGGCAAGTTCGGGATGAATAGAGAGTGAAGCTATGATGGGCGTGATCAGGAACATGCTGGCACCTACCACCAGGTTGATGCCCGGATTGAACATCAAGTTGATCTCGCGCACGTCGTTGGTGGCGCGGGCCATCGTGTCGCCAACAGATTGCAAACTATGGAAGGTCATGCTCTTGCCGAGCAGGCTGACGTAGAGTTCCTCGCGGATGTTGCGCTCAAAGATCTGGCCGAGCACTTCGGCGCTGAAGTTGCGCCCAAATTGCAGGATCGAGCGTATGGTCTGGCTGATGAGAATGACCCACACAAAACCCCACAGCAACTGGGTCTGCGGCGGATCTTGCAGGATGGCCTGAAAGGCCTGGCCGACGATGATGGGCGGGACGGCGGCCAAAGCGCCGTTGGTGGCGGCGCCGAAGATGAGGATGAAGCCCACCCACCAATAAGGCTTGAAATGGGAAATGAGCCAGCGCCCTGGGGAGCGGCGGTCGGTGGGGTGGCGCTGGGGCAGTGTAAATTCGGCCGCGCGCGCTGCGGGAAGTGTGACGGTGCTCATTCTACTTATACGGGAGGGCTAGGATACCACAGCGAACGACAAAGGCAATTTTGAATTTAGATTGCTGATTGCTGATTTGACTTCTTCTCGAGGAACGAGATCGAAAAGGTGTGATCGTTTTTGCCACCGGCAACAAAATTCTTTTGCTCGATCTGTGTCCACTGAGAGTCATCATATTGCGGGAAAAATACGTCGCAATCTGCGTCAGTTTGCACGCGGGTTAGATACAAGCGATCGGCGAGGGAAAGCGCTTGGGCAAAGACCTGGGCGCCGCCGATGATGAAGAGTTCTTCTTCTCCGGCGGCGCGAGCCAGCTGGATCCCGGCATCGAGGGATGCGACGACGTCCGCGTCGGCGGGACCAAATTTAGGGTCGCGAGACAGCACGATGAGTTCGCGGCCGGGCATCTTTCCTTCGGCGCTTTGGTAGGTTTTGCGGCCCATGAGGACGTGATGGCCCATGGTGAGGTGGCGGAAATTTTTGAGGTCGTCGGTTAAATGCCATGGAAGTTGGCCATTTTTACCAATTCCGCCGCGCTGGTCTATAGCTGCGATAAGTGAAATTTTCATGGGATTGCTTCGTCGCCTATCGGCTTCCTCGCAACTGCGGAAAGCTGGGCGATGAGGCTGCCCTTAGCTTTCCTTGGGTGCCAGGGCAGGCGGCCGCGGCGGCCGATGCCGTTGCGTTCGTCGAGGGCGGCGATGAGGGAGAGGTGCATTGCTACGCTTCGCTGCGCAATGCTTAAGAGAAGCTATTCGGCTGACGCCGAATAATGCTTCTCTCGCATGGTTTTCCAATGGGAAGGGAGGATTTGCAGAACATGGTTACTCCGAAGACATGATTCGGGTGGATCCTTCGCTGCGCTCAGGATGACAGAATTAGACGGCCACCGCGGCTTTGATGTGCGGGTGGGCCTGATAGTCGAGGAGGGTGAAATCGGGGTAATCGAAAGCGAAGAGGTCAGTGATGGCGGGATTGAGCTGCATGCGCGGCAGAGGATTTGGTTGGCGAGTGAGTTGCAGGCGAGCCTGCTCGAAATGATTGGTGTAGAGATGGCAATCGCCCAAGCTTATGATGAATTCACCGGGTTGAAAGCCGCTTACCTGCGCCATCATCATGGTCAGCAGTG
Source organism: Anaerolineales bacterium (assembly GCA_046716985.1). Taxonomy (GTDB): domain Bacteria; phylum Chloroflexota; class Anaerolineae; order Anaerolineales; family UBA11579; genus JAMCZK01. The sequence goes on from JBKJWG010000018.1 coordinate 2,582, forward strand.
CATATGAAGCAATGTTGAAAGGCAGACCGAGGAAGATATCGGCGGAACGTTGGTAGAGCTGGCAAGACAAGGCTCCATCGGCGACATAGAATTGAAAGAGCAGATGGCAGGGAGGGAGAGCCATGCTGGGCAGGTCGGTCGGGTTCCAGGCGCTGACGATGAGGCGGCGGGAATCAGGGTTGCGCTTGATCTCGGAGAGCACGCCGGTGATCTGGTCGATGGTGCCGCCATCGCGGGCCGGCCACGAGCGCCACTGAGCGCCGTAGACAGGACCGAGCTCGCCACGCTCGTCGGCCCACTCATCCCAGATGCGCACGCCATGTTCTTTGAGGTAGGCGATGTTGGTTTCGCCGCGCAGGAACCAGAGCAGTTCGTAGATGATGGACTTGGTATGCAGCTTTTTGGTGGTGAGCAGCGGAAAACCTTCGGCCAGGTTGAAGCGCATTTGATGGCCGAAGAGGGAGTGCGTGCCGGTGCCGGTGCGGTCGCCTTTCT
>JBKJWG010000019.1:0-3004 GCA_046716985.1 Anaerolineales bacterium
GTGCGAGCTTACGCCAAACAATACAAACTCTAAAAAGAGATTAGAGACTAGAGATTAGAGATTGAGATGGCGACGAGTCTAGAAGAACTCAACAGTCTTCAAGCAGCAGAGCTAATTGCTGAGGCCGTTTGGTCCGAAATTCAGGGCTGGAAGGCATTCGAAAAGCGCGTGGTTGGCGAACAACTGGCGCGGGCTGCAGATTCTATAGGCGCCAACATAGCAGAGGCTTATGGCCGCTTCCACTACGGCGATAAGCTCAAATTTCTCTACTATTCTCGCGGCTCCTTGTTTGAAACCAAATACTGGATCAATCGCGCCGCAATGCGCGAGCTGATTGCTCAAGATAAGTGCACTGACCTGGCCAAACAATTGAGTAACCTCGCAATTCAAATCAACGCTTTTGCCCAATCATTGCACCAGCAGCGCAAGCTAGCTGCCAATACGATAAAAGAAGAACCGGGCAGCTACGAAATTGTAGAAACAGAAATCTTTAGCCTTCAGGAAATCAATACAATCTCTATTCTCCGATCTCAAATCTCTATTCAAGGAGTACCATGAAAATCCATGACCTCTCCCAACCGCTAAACCAGGACGCGTCGTTTTGGCCGTTCTATCCACCCTTTGAAGTCAAGTACATCAAGCGCAAATCGGAGCACGGCGTTAATGCGCAATACATCCAGACCAGCAATCACATGGGCACCCATTTGGATGCGCCACGCCACTTCGTCACAAAGGGCAAGACGATCGATCAACTGCCATTGGATTGGCTGTATGGCGAAGGCGTGATCGTTGATATCAGCGATCAGCTGGATGACCTGGCGGTGTTCACACCGGAGATGCTCGAGAAGAAAGCCAAAATCAATAACGGCGATATTCTTTTCATTCACACCGGGTGGTCGAAATATTCGTTCTTCAGCGAAGAAGCCGACGAAGAACGCTACATCCAGCGCCACCCTGGCCCGCATCACAGTATTTGCGACTGGCTCTTGGATAAGAAGATCCATCTGTGGGGAGTTGACATGATCTCCACCGACCACCCAATGAACTTGCCCATTGGGCGCTTCCTCGGCAAAGGCGGGCTGGAGCACTGGGCAAAAGTACGGGCGTTAGTTGAAAAGAAATTTGGCGGATCGGCCAAAGTCGACGAGATGTTCCCGCCCGAGGCCTACCAGCTCACACACAACGCGTTGTTCCCGCACGATTGCGTGCACGTGGAGAATATGGGCGGCGAAATGGGCAACCCAGCGCTGCACAACAAACGCATCACCCTAGCCGCCCTGCCCTGGAACTTCAAGGGCGGCGAAGCAGCCTTCTGCCGCGCGGTGGCATTCACAGAAAACTAGATGGCGACGCGCTATTTCGGCGAAAGGATCAAACGCAACGAAGACCCGCGGCTACTCACCGGCCGGGCGCTCTTCGTTGACGATGTTGACCTGCCGGAGATGGCGCACATCGCCTTTGTGCGCAGCCCGTATGCGCACGCGCGCATCAAATCGATAGATGTTTCTGCGGCCAAAGGGGTCGAAGGTGTAATCGCTAGCTACACGGCGGCCGACCTGGGCAGTTACTGGCGCACCGGTGTGCTGAACGTGGGATTGCCGCCGATCAAAGACGCGTATTTCAACGAGCGATTGCATCCGATCTTAGCGAAAGATAAAGTGCTCCACGTAGGCGAAGTGGTGGTGTGCGTGGTAGCCGAAAGCCGCTACATTGCCGAGGATGCGGTCAATCGCATTGCAGTTGAATACGAAGCGTTGCCAGTGCATATCGATCCGCGCAAAGCTTTGGAAGATGGCGCCGCGCTGATCCACGAAGATCTGCCAAATAATATTGCAGCCCACGTTGTACAGCAGAAGAACGATTACGAAAAAGCCAAGGCCAAAGCGGACGTGGTTGTCGCCCGTGAGTTCTTCTATGACCGCGGCACTGCCGCAGCCATGGAAAACCGCGGCATCGTGGCCGCCTGGGACGCGAAGGCCGATAGGCTAACCATGTGGGACACCACACAGGCTCCGGTCATCATTCGCAACGGTATCGCCGCCATGCTGGGACTATCTGAACATCAGGTGCGGGTGATCGCGCCCTTCATCGGGGGCGGCTTTGGGCCCAAGATCCTTATGTTCTACCCGGAAGAAATGCTGCTGCCATGGATCGCTATGCAGCTCAACCGCCCCGTCAAATGGATCGAGGACCGCGCCGAGAATTTCTATTCGACAACTCAGGAACGTGGGCAATTTCATAAGGCTGAAATTGCCCTGAAGAAAGACGGCACCATCCTGGGCATTAAGGACGTGTTCTGGCACGACAATGGCGCCTATGACCCCTATGGGTTGACCGTGCCTATCAACACACAGTGCACACTGCTGAGCATGTACCGTGTGCCCAACTATTACAGCGAATTCACCGCGGTGTTCACGAACAAACCCATCGTCAGCCCGTATCGCGGCGCCGGCCGCCAACACGGCATCTACGTGATGGAACGACTGCTGGACGCGGCCGCCAAAGAACTCAAGATGGATAAGGTTGAGATCCGGCGCAAAAATCTGATCCCGCCCGAAGACTTTCCCGTTAACCACCAGATTATCTATCAGGACTTCAGCGAGCTCACTTACGATAGCGGCAATTACGAGCCCATCCTCGATAAAGCTTTGCAAATGATCGAGTATGACAAGTTCTATGCCGAGATGAAACCCAAAGCTGAAAAAGCGGGCAAAAAACTGGGCTTGGGCATCGTTTGTTACGTAGAGGGCACCGGCATCGGACCCTATGAAGGCGCGCGCATCCAGGTGCAAGCCAACGGACGCGTGAGCGTGGCGACTGGCATCGGCACCCAAGGCCAGGGCCACTTCACCAGCTACGCGCAAATCGTAGCCGAGCAGCTGGGCGTGCCGGTGAACAAAATCGATATAGTCACCGGCGACACGGACCAATTCCATTGCGGCGTAGGAACTTTCGCAAGCCGCCGCCCGGATGTGGCTGGCAACCCAATCAACGCCGCAGCTAT
>JBKJWG010000020.1:0-8916 GCA_046716985.1 Anaerolineales bacterium
GGTCGAGAGTTCGAATCTCTCCCTCGCCACTGATTTCCCCTGTAAATCGGGGGGTTTTTATTTGTTAGTAAAGAGTTTTTGCGATTTCGGGTGCAACGCGGGTGCAACCCGCCTAGATAAAGTAGAAACCATATGCACTATAAACACAATTTTCCCCTATTTTTCCCAAAAAAACTAAATTTGCCTTAAAATTCTAATGGTGGGGTCGAATTTAAATCCCCTAATTTCTTTGAATCATTCGAATTCGCAAATCTTCATCGGAGATATCCAAATAGCCTTTTAAAATCCCGTCCAACCTTCGCAACTTTTCGTTGAATACATTGATTATTCTGTGGTGCTCTTCATTCACAAACCCTTCTCTTGGATCTGTCCAAATAAATTTGTCGAGTGTTTTCAGCCAAGCCGCTTTGCCCGGTGATATCTTGGCAAGCTCAGAAAGCATTTGATCATCCCATTTGTCATATTGTTTGTGCCAACGCTTGACAAGTGCGGCAGTTTGAAGCCCCATTCCCTTGTTTCGTAAATCAACACCCTCACTTCTTAACCTACCCAGCTGCAATAAAGATGGATGCTCCTGTGCATTCTTGGCGATAATTACATTGACTAAGAGCACTACCGGAAACAATAAAACGAACATTGCTAATGTGTATAAAACAAGAAGGGCAGTTTCCGTTGGTGCAAAACGTCGTAGTCCAAATAAATCTGATGGGGATAAGAAAACAGAAAATACAAAGCTCACTACTAATATAAGAAAATCAACCCACCCAGACAGATACAATTCACTCGTTACCCGAAATGCTCGTTTCCACATTGTTCTCGGCACCTGCAATCGGTTTATATTGTTTCTAACAAGCGTTAATTGTACTGGATAAGCAGATCTTTAGTTGAATGTCGTAAAATTCAATCTCTGAAATAGGAGCAAAATGAGTTCGTTTGCTAGGTCCACACTCGTGTTAGCTGATTCTTATAGTGAAGCAGTGGTTTTAAAAGGAATAGAAGAGGGGTTAATTCAACCTATTGTCGATGATGAACTTTGGGAAACGTATATCAACGAACTTACTTCAATGAAGAAAACTAATCGAAAAAGACGGATGACACTTCAAATGTTACTTTTATTCGAAAAGACTTTGTTAGTGGATGTTTCCCCGGGTTACGATTACTCTCGTCTTGATGCTACCGGCTTAGTAGAAACTATTCCTTTCAGCGACGATCCGTATATGATGGGGCTCTATCCACTTGATTTAGCCACACGGGAATACGCCATGTTATTAAAACCAATAGTAATAAACTATCTGGTTAAGAATTTCGAATGGCTACATCCTTTGCGTTACGGTGTACCCACAAAAAAGGGGTATTCAGACTTGTTTGATGTTGTGTTTTCCCCGTCGGTGAATAAAAATCTAGTTGACCTTTCGCTGGATGATGTGTTCGCCCGGGTATTTCCAGATTCGGATATAAGAAAGTTAAGATTTCACCAATGGCTAACAAACGAGAAATTTGCTGAAGCTTTGGGCGGTGAATTTGATAAAGAAAATCCACCGAAATGGGCGCGAGACTGGTCTTTTTGGTTCCGTGCAGCAATGGGAAAATTGCTCTCATTGCTGGACTATAGTGTTGAAGACGAGGCTGTTTTGATGCAGTCCACTTATGGCATGGGAAACAGGGAGCCGGAATCGAGCATTCTTGAAGGAAAGCAAATGAAAAGGCTTACGGATGCTTATCAGATATTGCGAATTTCTATAGAAAGCTTGATCGGCAAATTGCCTCGCGTCGAGACTATCTCGGACGTTATTCGACTGAAAGATAAGAAGGGGAAAGATATAACAAGGCTAAGGGAGGTTCTGAGCGGAATCGAATTGAATCTGCGAGATGGGAGATTGACTGGGCTTTCTAAGGCTATGGCTGAAATTGAAAAAGCAACTAAAGAACTAAATGAGGGAGAAGACCTTGGCAAGGTTAACCGATGGACCACTTACTTGTCGCTTCCTGTGGGAGTCATAGAAGCAGTATTAGGATTGCCGCCAGTTGCTGGTTTCACCCTTGGATTAGTCGGCGCTGCTTCCACGCTAAAGGCGGATAGAGCAAAAGCTAGAAATGACTGGCTGCAAATTGTGCGTTAATGGCTCGTCAGATTATCCGCATTTGCCGGATTTATAAAAGATCGTCTTTCCCAGCCGGTTTTGGGTGCAACGCGGGTGCAACCCGCCTGGACAAAGTAGAAACCATATAATCTATAAATGTAATTTCCCCTGTATTTTTCCTAAAAATCTAGACTTGCCGTAAAATTCTAGTGGCTGGGGTCGAACTCATAAACCCTTGGTCGTGAGTTGAAAATTTCACATTCGCTACTAAAAATCTCCAAAACGGGGATTTTGTTTACAAAAGGGTTTCAAGCTTGTAGTCGGTGTAGTCGATGTAGTCGATGTAGTCGATGTGGTCGATGTGGTAGGCGCGGACAGGCGTAATGGATAAGGAGCTGACGCAAGTTTTCGGGAAAGATTAAGCATGGGCGCATTATCCGTCAAATCGCGAAACTTTTCAACGAAAAGCCGCGTTTGTCAAGCGGTTGGACAAGCTATCGTTTAACTTACAAAAATTGGCGATAAACAAAGAATGCCGCGACCGCCATCATCAGTATCCCCAGTCTGGCAGCGCCGTCCCGCAGCCAATCGGGAGCACGTTTTTGCTTGAGCACTTTCTCCCAGCCCAGCCAAAGCTGCACCGCCGCAAAAAGCAGCGCGCCCGCGCTGGCCAAGTAAGCCCAGGGCAACAGCCAGCCGCGATCGATCATTTTGAAGACAGCTGAATAAACGAGCAAGGCGACCGCCAATACATAGAGTAGCAATGTTGCTTTTGCGGTTGCTTTCTTTTTCTTCCCACCTGTGGCCAATCGCGCATAAGCCCGCCAAGCCACGGCCAACACCAATAGCGCAACAAAGATCGCCGGAACAAACGAATATTCGTCCGGGTGCAGCACGTCGAAGCCAAATGCAAATGCCACAGCCGCCAACGGCGCGGCGGCCTGCGACCAGCCGGCCCGCGCCCCACCCCGGCGAGCTAGCAATTCGCCCGCGGCCAGGATAGCTAAGCCAGCGACGAAGAAACCAAGAAGGCTAGTCTCGCTTCCCCGAAAAGCTTGCAGGCCAGCTTCAGTAACGATCCAGGCGATCAGCAATAGATAAAAGGCGAGAATACTGCTTTTTTGCCAAACAGCAGATTTGCGCAGCTGGCTTGCAACCGAAATGAACAGAGCAACAATGGCAGCGACTAGCCAGAGCATTTCAATCCTTGCTCCTGGCATAGCCAAGGCGGCGCAACTCTTGCTCGTTATCGCGCCAGTTCTCGTTGACCTTTACGCGCAGGTCCAGAAACACCTTGCGCCCGGACATCTTTTCGATCTCCTCGCGGGCGGCTTGCCCGATCGATTTGATCATGACCCCCCCTGCCCCTACCACGATGCCCTTGTGCGCCTCACGCTCGACAAAAATGGTGGCTTCGATCAGCGCGCCTTTGTCGCCGCGCTCAGTGAATTGATCCACGCGCACGGCAATGCCATGCGGCACCTCGTCGCGCAGGTGCTTGAGGGCCGCCTCACGGATCAAGTCCTTGGCGATCTCGCGCTCCCACAAGTCCGTCACCTGGTCCGGGGAATAGAAAGCTTCGCCAGCCGGCAAAAGATCAACAAGGATTTCGACCAGCTCGGTCAGTCCTTGCCGGTTCAGGGCAGAAGTTTCGATCGTTTGAGTGGCTGAAACCAGCGACTTGTATTGGGCATGTCGCGCCGCCAGTTGCTGCGAGTCGATCAAATCGACCTTGTTCAGGATAAGGAGTACAGGCTGCTTGCGCCTTCGCCTGGCTAGTTTTTCGGCCAACAGCCGATCCTCTTCGCTGGGCGTCACTGAGGAATCGACAAGAAATAGAAGCACATCGCCGTCTTCCAAGGCATAAAGCGCTTCAGCGTTCATCCATTCGCCCAGCTTGTTGCGCTTCTCGTGCAATCCGGGCGTGTCGATGAAGACGATCTGGGCCTTATCCGAGGTCAGGATGCCGAGCTGGTTGCGCCGCGTGGTCTGCGGCTTTGGCGACACAGCCGCCACCTTCTGGCCGAGCAACGCGTTGATCAGCGTGGACTTGCCCACATTGGGCCGGCCCAACACAGCAACGTAACCTGCTTTGAAATCAGTGGTCACGATTTCATTCTATCAGAGCGGCTTCGCAGGCCTTTGCTGGACAAAAGGGATGCCATCATGTAAAATCACGTCTCGTTTAGCAATTAGGAATTTGGAGGAATATCTTGGCAAATATCAAATCTGCCATCAAGCGCAACCGGCAGAATGCGAAGCTTCGCGAGCACAATAAATTTTTCCGTAGCAGTGCCAGCGGTTACGTACGCAAGGCTAACTTGGCCATTCAGAGCGGCGATATCGAAAAGGCCAAAGCCGCAACAACTGAAGCAGCCAGCGCTTTGGATAAAGCTGCGTCCAAGAACATCATTCATAAGAACAACGCCGGGCGTCGCAAGGGTAGGCTGATGAGCAAGCTGGCCGCCATGGGCGCAACTCCCGCTGCCGCCGCTACACAACCCAAGGCTGCCAGGAAACCCGCCGCAAAGAAGCCCGCCGCCAAAGCCAAAAAAGCAGGCAAGGCCAAGAAGAAAAAATAAGCTTTATTTGCTAAGTGAAAAGTAAAAACGGGAGCAGCTTGCTCCCGTTTTGTTTTACATGGAAAGTATATAATCCCTCACTCATTAGCCATGTTTGACGCAGAAAAAGCAGCCATAGAAAAACAGATCCAGGCCTTTTGCAAAGCAGAAGGCCTGCCCGCCGCGCCCATTCATTGGAACCAAATTCCCTTCGCCGGTGAATGGGGCATCTCTACCTCGCTGTTCCAGTTGGCCGCCGAAGAAGCCCGCCAGCGCCAAAAGGGAAGCGAGCCTGCCCCGAGCTCGGGGGTGCCGCAGCGGGCTGCCGAGCTTGCCGAGAAATTAGCTAAGCAGCTTGGTCAGCCGGCTGGCTTTTCGCGCGTCGAAGCGGTCAAAGGCTACCTGAACCTATATTTCTCAGCCCCCGACTATGCCGCCCGCGTGCTGCAGGCCGTCTCGACCGGCGGGCCGAAATACGGCTGGGGCGCAGTCAACGGTCAACGCATCATGGTCGAATTCTCGCAGCCCAATACCCACAAAGCTTTCCACGTTGGTCACCTGCGCAACATGATCCTGGGCGCGGCGATCGCCAACATCCTCGAGGCCGCCGGCAACGAGATCGTGCGCGCCAATTACATTGGCGATTTCGGCAAAGATGTGATGAAGTGGCTCTGGAACTATCTCAAGCGCCACAACGGTGAACAGCCGCCTAAGGAAGACATCACCCGTTGGATGGGCGATCTCTACGCCGAAGCCAGCAAAGAAATCGAAGCCGATCCCAAGGCCGAAGATGAGATCCGCGACCTGTTCGCCCGCTGGGAGGATGAAAACGGCGAGATCCGCGCGTTATGGAAGAAAACCCGTCAGTGGTCGCTGGATGGCTTCAACCAAATCTATACGCAGATGGGCATCCGTTTCGATCGGATTTACTTCGAAAGCGAGATGGAAAGGCCCTCCAAGCAGATCGTGCAGGATCTAATAAAGAAGGGTATCGCCACAGACGAGCGCGCCCAGAACGGTACGGTGGTGGTCAAGCTGGACGAGCAGCTCGGATTAAGAGAGAAATACCGCGTGCTGGTGCTTATGCGCTCGGATGGCACTTCTCTCTACGGCGCCTGGGACTTAGCGCTGGCGTTGACCAAGTTCAAAGAATATGAGCTGGACAAATCAATCTACGTGGTAGACGTGCGCCAGTCCTTGCACTTCGAGCAGGTCTTCAAAACGCTGGAACTGGCTGGCTATGCCGAGCTAATGAAGAAGGTGCTGCACCTGCCCTACGAGATCGTCAACTTGCCCGGCAACGTGGTTATTTCCTCCCGCGAGGGCGTCGTCGTGCTGCTCGAAGAGTTGATCCACGAAGCCACCACCCGCACCGCTGCCATCGTCTCGGAGAAGAACCCAGAGCTGCCCGCCGCCACCCGCCAAATGGTGGCTAAGCAGGTCAGCCTGGCCGCCATCAAATACCCCATGCTGGCCCGCGATAACACCAAGGTCGCCACCTTCGACTGGGAGACGGCCTTGGATTTCAACGGGCAAGCTGCCCCTTACATCCAATATGCCCATGTGCGCGCCAACAGCATCCTGCGCAAGAACGAGGGTAAGCTGGCAGGGGCAAAGCCGCCCACCCACGAGTTGCAAGGCAGCGAAATCGAGCTAATTAACCTCATTTCCCAGTTCCCAGAGGCAATCCAGCGGGCTGCCGCCGAATACAGGACCCTGCATATAACCAACTTGGCCTACGAAACGGCCAAGGCTTTTAACGACTTTTACAACCAGTGCCCGGTTTTGCAGGCCGAGGGGCCGGTGCGCGCCTTCCGTCTTTCGCTGGTAGAATCTGCCAAACAGACGCTGGAAAACAGCCTGGCTTTACTAGGTATCCAAGCTCCCGAAGTCATGTAAACCGGCCAAGTCGTCCTCGACTTAGCTGCCAGATCGTCAACCTGGAGACAAACCCATGCCCCCTGCCGCACCGCGCCATTTTTTCCTCACCAAGCCCACCCAGTTCCAAATTGAATACACCATCAACAAGTGGATGGACACCAATAACCAGGTGGACCCGGCGCGTGCCCAAGAGCAGTGGGATGCCCTGTACCAACTCTATGTAAAGCTCGGGGCCAAGGTAGAGGTTTTTGAGCCCATCGATCGCTGGCCGGATTCGGTCTTTACCGGCGATTCCATCTTCTTATACGGCAAACAAGCCATTGCCAGCCGCTTCCGCTTCGACGAGCGCGCCGGTGAGGTGGAGCCGATGGTGAAGCGCTTTGAGGAGCGCGGCTACACCGTCCATCGCCTCCCCGAGGGCATGCGCTTCGAAGGCAACGGAGAGGCTGTCCTATGGAACGGGCGTGTGATCGCGGGCTACGGAGTGCGCAGCGATAAGCCAGCCTTGGATTTCATGGCAAAAACGCTCGACGTTGAAGTTGTGCCCATCCGGGTCAAATCACCCCACTTCCATGCCGACACCACAATCTGCCCGCTTAATGATGAAACGCTCGCTTATGTTCCCAGCGCCATGTCAGACGACAGCCAGGAACGAGTGAAAGCTCTGGGAGCCGAGTTAATTGAAATTGATCGAGACGAGGCACGCTTGTTGGCTTGCAATTCCATGGCCATTAGCGGGAACGTGATCCTGAGCACCAAGAGCGCCCCAAAGTTCCACGACGCGCTCAGCAAAGCCGGCTTTGATGTGGTGCCGCTGGACCTCAGCGAATTCGCCAAGTCCGGCGGCGGGGCCAAGTGCCTCACGTTGGAAGCGTATAAAGTCGAATAACTAAAATTGGAATAATTAAAAAAGCCGGCAAATGCCGGCTTTTTGGATCTTTGGTTTTCAATTCAAACGTCTAACCGATAACCCATTCCTCGGATCGTGCTGAGCAGCTTTGGCTTCTTGGGGTCTTTTTCAATAGCCTGGCGCAGCCAGCTAATATGCACGTCCAGCGTGCGTGTATCCCCTGTGTAATTGGTGCGCCACACTTTTTTGAAGAGCGCATCTCGCTCGATAGCTTCACCCTTGTGATCGATGAGCATGCGCAATAGTCGCACCAGGCGCGGGGTAAGCACGGTTTTCTTACCCTGGGCGCGCACGGCATGACTTTCCAGGTCTAGGGCAATGGGGCCGGCCTTAAGCAACCCGCCCTCGTCGGTAGGCAGCAGCGGCCCGATGCGATTGATCAGCTTGCGCTGCGTGAAAGGCAGGGTAAGCACTTCACTGGCGCATTCAAAACCCTCTTCGAGCTGGCGCTTGGGGTCAGAGATAACCAGGATGGGCATGCCGTTCACGCGGGAACGGATCGACGAGCAGATGCGTTTGCCGCTTGTGCGCATGGAAGCCGCGTCCACGATCACCAGATCGTGCTTGGCCGCGCTAACCGTATCGAGTGCATCTTTACCGGATGCGACCCGCTCAACTTGAAAACCTTTTTTTAATAATGAGGGGACAAATTCTGAGTTGCTGGTCCAACGACCTTCCACCCAAAGGATCTTAGTGCTGCTGGCTTGAGATAACTTGCGCGCCATTGTGCTTCAACCTTCTATCGATGCAACCTGCAATAAAAAAATCGCATATGCCTGGTCACTCAGGGAGCGGCATTATAACGCACAAATGTTAAAAGACTGCAACTCCTTTAAGGTTGGGTAAAACTTGCAAATTAGAAAAGAGGACTTAATCAAATTTATATTGATTCTATGATAAGCAAACCGGTGTAACTTGACAGCGTAACTTGACAGCCTAATTTGTTAGACTACACTATCCATCGGATAAATACATAATGAAGCTTACCGCGCGTAGCGAATATGCACTACTTGCACTTGTTTATTTGGCACGCTCCGATCAAAGTGGCCATGTTTCCGCCGACGCGATCGCTCGCGCTCAAAGCATTCCCGTGCGTTTCTTGGAGCAGATCATGCTGTCGCTGAAGCGCGCCCACGTGGTGCAAAGCATCAAGGGCCAGCGCGGCGGCTACAAGCTCGCCCGACCCGCTAGCGAAATTTTTTTGGCCGATATTGTGCGCATCTTCGATGGCGCCCTGGCGCCTACCGAATCAGTAAGCAAGAATTTCTACGAAGAAACTCCCGTTTCGAAAGAGCGCGGCCTAATGCGCGTGTTCAAAGAGATCCGCGATTACACTTCCACCAAATTGGAAAAAACATCCCTGGCGGACGTGCTTTAGCCACAAATCCTCAGGCTATAATCGGCGACAAGCGGGTGTCGCCAAGCGGTAAGGCACGTGCTTCCCAAGCACGCATACGTGGGTTCGAATCCCATCACCCGCTCT
>JBKJWG010000021.1:0-5658 GCA_046716985.1 Anaerolineales bacterium
TTACGCTCCCTGGCTGACAGCTTTAGCCCTCCTCCGGACCCGAAAAACGGGTCGGTACAAATCCGCGAAGGGGCATACGCAAAAGAGGCGATGAAGCAGAGACCGCCTCTTTTGCTAAAGGAGTTCCTACTCGGCTTGCGCCGAGTAACGCAACTCCAGACTGTTCGGCGATTTTGGGGTGGCTGGCGCCGACTGACGCAACTGCAAGAGATTTGGCGATGCTTGGGGAGTTCGCAGAAACGGCGAACTCCACCTTACTTAGCAGCGCTATCTAGCGCGGCGCCGAAGATCGTCAGCGCTTCGTCCACCTCGCTGGCGGAGACGTTGAGCGGGGGAATGATGCGCAGCGTGTCGTCCCAGGGGCCGCAGGTGAGCAACATCAATCCGTTTTCCAAACATATCTTCTGGATCGACTTAGCGAGATCTTTGTAAGGTTTGCCATCCGCGGTGCGGAATTCGCAGCCGATCATCAGACCAAGGCCGCGTAGGTCTGCAAAGGATTTGAATTCCTTTTGAAAAACGGCCAAGCTCTTCATCAATTGCTCCCCGCGCGCGGCTGCGTTCTCCAGCATTTTCTCGTCGCGAATGGCGCGGATAGTAGCGACGGCTGCGGCAGCGGCCACCGCGTTGCCGCCGAAGGTGCCGCCATGCGTACCCGGCGGCCATTTGTCCATTAGGTCGCTGCGCGAGATCACGCCCGAAATGGGCATGCCGGAGGCAAGCCCTTTGGCGATGGCGATGATGTCGGGGACGACCTCGAAATGCTCGTAAGCAAACCAGCGTGCGGTGCGGCCGAAGCCGGTCTGAATTTCATCCAGAATGAGCAAGATGCCATGCTGGTCTGCGATATGGCGCAGACCCTGCAAGAACGATTTGGGCGGAATGACATAACCGCCTTCGCCAAGTATCGGCTCGATCAGGATGGCGGCTGTTTCGCTGGGAGCAGTCTGCGTGAGCAACAGGAACTCCAACTCTTCCAGGCACCACTGGCTGGTGGTCTCTTCGTCCCAGCCATAACGGAAAGCATAGGGGAACGGTGCCACGAAGACGCCGGGCATGAGCGGCTGATAGCCGGCGCGATAGATGGTCTTTGAAGTCGTCAGCGACATGGTGCCGATTGTGCGGCCATGGAAGCTGCCCTGGAAGACGATTACGTTCGGCCGCCCGGTGGCTATGCGCGCCAGTTTGATTGTGCCCTCAATGGCTTCTGCTCCGGAATTGCTAAAGAAGAAAGCATCCAGGCTGGGGTGGACGATAGTGCGTAATTCTTCGATCAGCTCGAGCATGGGCTTGTGCATCACGATGTTGGCTTGCCCGTGAATGAGCTTGGCCGCTTGCTCTTGAATTGCGGCCACGACCTTGGGATGGCAATGGCCGGTATTAGTGACGCCAATGCCTGTGGTGAAATCTAGATATTTGCGCCCATCCTGGGCGTAGATATAGGTGCCCTCGCCGCGCTCGGCGATGATGTTGGTGTAGCGATACCAGACGGGGGAGACGTGCGGGAAAGATGCGATGGTTTGGGCCATTGTTTGAGATTATACATTGAGGAGTTGCCCGCCTAATTTAGGCAATAACAGGATTCGCTCTGGACTAGACAAGTCCGAAAAACGCGTATTTGGCTGTAATTAAAGCTATGCTAAAATGGCTCGCAACGTGGAGAGAGATTCACTTACAGGGGCGCAAGTTAGAACCGAGATCGCCTGCGGGTTATTTTTCTCGCCTAATCGTCAAAACCTATACACAACGCATAACCTGAAAAGTTTAACTTCAAGTATCTAAAGACTCTAGAATCCTCTGCACGGAATCGTGCGGACGTTCTTTAACTAAGGCTTGTTTTTGCGAGAGGAGGCTGAAAAGACTTTTCCCGAGACACAAACTGTTTTTCTAAACACCTATCTACTAAAGGAGAGTTGATCCATGAAACAACTTAAGACCCTATTTGCCCTTTTGGCTGCGACCAGCATTTTGCTGGTAGCCTGCGGCGGGGCGAAACCCACAGGTGGCGCGCCGGCTACTACCGGTGACACGCCGAGCGATACCCAAACGACAACGGGTGGCCCCCTTCAATCTGTTGGCGATGGCGAAGGTCAGGTGGATATCATCGCCTGGGCTGGCTACATCGAGCGCGGCGAAACAGATCCGGCCTATGACTGGGTAACCGCTTTCGAAGCCGAGACTGGCTGCCTGGTTAACGTAAAGACCGCAGCCACCTCGGATGAGATGGTCGCTTTAATGAATGAAGGCGGCTTTGACCTGGTCACCGCTTCCGGAGATGCTAGCAACCGCTTGATCGCCGGCGGGACGGTGCAAGAGATCAATACAGACTTAATCCCGAGCTGGGATACGGTTGACCCGCGTTTGCAAAGCGCACCGTGGAACACGGTCGACGGCAAGCATTACGGTGTTCCCTATCAATGGGGCAACAACGTCTTGCTTTACAACACGGACGTGTTCGGGGATTCCCCGCCGACCAGCTGGAATGTGGTCTTTGAAGAGATGACCTTGCCGGACGGAGAATCGAACGCAGGTCGTGTAGAAGCATTCGACGGCCCGATCTACGTTGCTGACGCGGCGCTGTATCTGATGTATCACAATCCCGAACTGGGAATAACGAACCCCTACCAGTTGACGCGAGACCAGTTCAACGCCGCTTTGGATCTACTGCGAGTGCAACGCGATCTGGTAGCACGCTACTGGCACGACGCCTTCATTCAAATGGATGACTTCCAAAACGAGGGCATCGTGGCATCCAGCTCCTGGGGCTTCATGACGTACGTTCTGAAGCTCTACGAAGCTCCTGTGGAAAGCGTGGTCCCAGTGGAAGGTGCGACGGGTTGGGCGGACTCAACTATGATGCACGTCGACGCCCCGCACCCTAACTGTGCTTATAAGTGGCTGGAGCACTCGCTGGACGTCAAGTTGCAAGGCGATCTAGCTGCCTGGTTCGGCACTGTGCCGGCTGTGTTAGCCGCATGCCAAGGCAATGAGCTTTTGACAGATGAAGGCTGTGCGGTTAACGGGCTGAACACCTTCGACCAAATCTGGTTCTGGCGCACTCCGACTTCCACGTGCAGCGACGGCAGCAGTAACTGCGTGCCGTATCACGAGTGGGTTACTAACTACATCGCCGTAATCGGCGGACGCTAAAGTCGTTTAGCGAAACAGAAAAAACTCTCCCTGTGCTCGCAAGGGCACAGGGAGAGTTGCATCCTGGGATGTATATTCTGCGAATATTTATCCTGCGGATGCCCATCTCAGGATGTTTTGAGGTCGAGCATGGACTATAAATTGTGGATCAACGGCCAATGGGCTGACAGCAAGGGCGGCAAGAAGATGGAAATCATCAACCCCGCCAATGGCGAGAAGATCGCCACCGTGGTGGATGCCAGCGCGGCCGATGTGGATAAAGCCGTCCAAGCCGCCAAGACCGCTTTTTACGATGGGCGCTGGTCGAAGCTGACTCCCGGGGCGCGCTCAAATGCCTTATTGAAACTAGCTAATTTGGTCGAGCAAAAAGGTGACGAACTTGCTCGCTTGGAATCATTGAACACTGGCAAGCCCTTCGAATTTGTGAGCAAGGGCGCCGACATGCCCTTTATTATCGACAACATTCGTTTCTTCGCCGCGGCGGCCCGCGATGTGCACGGCTCGCATGCCGGCGAATATGCGCCCGGCTTCACCAGCATCTTCCGCAAAGAACCAGTCGGCGTGGTGGGGCAGATCGCTCCGTGGAATTATCCACTGATGATGGCGGTATGGAAGATGGGGCCGGCTTTGGCAGCGGGCTGCACTGTGGTGCTCAAACCTGCGCCTGGCACCCCGCTTACCTCGCTCATGCTAGCTGAGCTGACCAAAGAAGCCGGCATCCCGGATGGCGTGGTCAACGTGGTCAGCGGCGGCAACTCCGCGGGCCAAGCCATTGTCGAACATCCCGACGTTCGCATGATCAGCCTGACAGGCTCTACGGCCACGGGCAAGTCTATTATGAAGACCGCGGCCGACACGCTCAAGCGCGTGCATCTCGAACTGGGAGGCAAGGCCCCGATCCTAGTGTTCGATGATGCTGACGTTGCACTCGTAGCTCAAAAGGTTACCCTGGCTTCGACTTTCAACACAGGACAAGATTGCACGGCAGCTACGCGCGTTTACGCGGGCGGCAAGCAATTCAAGCAAGTCAAAGAAGCGCTGACCGAAGCGATGAAAGCCGTCAAAGTTGGTGACCCATTCGACAGCGATGTGACCGTCGGGCCGCTGATCTCGGCCGCACAGCTTGAGCGCGTGGTGGGTTTCGTCGAGCGCGCCAAGAAGCAAGGCGCGACGGTGCTCACCGGCGGCAGCGCGCCCAAAGGCCTCGACTCTGGCTTTTACTATTCGCCGACAGTCCTCGCCGACGTGAAGCAATCAGACGAGATCATTCAGAGCGAAGTGTTCGGTCCCGTCGTCACCGTGCAAGAATTCAAAAGCGAAGAAGAAGCGGTGGCGCTGGCCAACGACGTGCAATATGGGCTGGCCGCCTCGGTCTTCACTCGCGACGTTGGCCGCGCCATGCGTGTGGCGGCCAATTTGGAATTTGGCACCGTCTGGATCAATGACCACATTCCGCTGGCTTCAGAAACGCCGCATGGTGGTTTCAAGCAATCCGGTTTCGGCAAAGATCTATCTGCCGAAGCGATGGCCGATTATCAGATCTCCAAGCATGTGATGATTTCGCAGAGCTAGTGAATAACAAGAGCGTCCCAGCTATTCAGTTCAAGGATGTCAGCCGCCACTTTGGCGAGGTCAAGGCTGTTGACCATGTCAGCCTGGATATTGCTGACGGCGAATTTTTCACCATGCTTGGCCCATCCGGTTCCGGCAAGACTACTTGCTTGCGCATGGTGGCCGGCTTCGACCAACCCACCAGCGGGCAGATCTTTTTGCATGGGCAGGAGGTTTCGAATCTGCCACCTTACGAGCGCCAAGTAAATACAGTCTTTCAAGATTACGCACTCTTCCCGCATATGACCGTGCTTGAGAATGTGGCCTACGGCCTGATGGTGCGCAACGTGCCGAAGGCCGAGCGCGAAAAGCAGGCCGAGGAGATGCTCAACCTGGTGCGGCTGCCGGGCCTGGGCGGCCGCAAGCCCAGCCAGCTTTCGGGCGGCCAGCGCCAGCGCGTGGCGCTGGCACGGGCACTGATACTTAAGCCGCGCGTACTGCTGCTGGATGAGCCGCTTGGGGCCCTGGACTTGAAGCTGCGCCAGGAAATGCAGATCGAACTCAAGGCGCTGCAAGAGCAAGTAGGCATCACTTTTGTATATGTGACCCACGACCAAGAAGAAGCGCTAACCATGAGCGATCGCCTGGCGGTGTTCAACTTGGGCAAGATCGAGCAGGTCGGCTCGCCGTCTGAAATTTACGAATCGCCCGTCTCCGAATTTGTGGCCGGCTTTGTGGGTGTCTCCAATTTGATCAGCGGGCCGGTGGCTAAGCAGATTATTGGCCGCGAGGCTACGTTCTCTGTGCGCCCGGAAAAGATACACATCCTCAAGGAAGGCGAAAAGGCGCTCGCCAATACTTACAGCATCGGCGGCCGCGTGGCGGATGTGGTTTATCTCGGGATGTACACGCGCTATCTGGTTGAGATCGGCGGCGGCAATGTGCTCACCGTAGCAC
>JBKJWG010000022.1:0-4197 GCA_046716985.1 Anaerolineales bacterium
AGCCAGGTGAGCAGGAGTGCTCCGATCGCATATACATGCCGTAGTGGTCGAAGGGTTCTTTGCAGCCATCTGCCTAAAAATAGCGATTCGAGCGTCAGCAATAGACCGTGCAGCAAGCCCCAGGCGACGAACATGACGGTCACGCCATGCCACAACCCAGTCAGGAGAAAAACTACCAGGATGTTCAGCGGTTGGCCGATGAAGCGGATGCGCCGTCTCTCGAGCGGAAAATAGACGTAATCGCGAAACCAGGTGGAAAGCGAGATGTGCCAGCGCCGCCAGAAATCGGTGACACTTTGGCCAATGTAGGGATAGTTGAAATTCTCGATGAATCGAAAGCCCATCATCATTCCCAGGCCAATGGCCATATCGATCAGCCCGGAGAAATCGAAGAAGATCTGCAGCGCGTAGGCTGCCAATGCCAGCCAGGCGAGCTCGGGCTGCACCATGGGAGCAGGCTGGTTGAACACCGTGTTGACCACTGTCGCCAGCACGTCCGCGATCAGCACCTTCTTGGCCAGCCCGCGTATGAAGCGCCGAACTCCATCTGCAACCTGTGCGCGGGTCGGCGAGGGCTCCCTTAGCTGGCTGCCCAAAGTCGAATAGCGCGTGATCGGCCCTACTAACAATTTGGGGAAAAGAAAAACGTACAGGGCAAACGGAAGCAAATTTCTTTCCGCTTTCAATGTGCCGTTGGAAACATCGATTAGATAAGACGTCACCTGGAAACTAATGTAGGAAAGCCCGAGTGGAAAGGCGAGCTCTTGCACCCATAGCGTTGCCCGCTCAGGTAGATATGTCGCCAGCGGGCCGAACAAGTCGACGCCATAAGTAACCAGCAATTTGAAAGCTGCCAGCAGCCCGATGTTCACCAGAATTCCCAAGTAAAGCAGTCTCTTCGACAGCGTTTTGTTTTTCCCGCGCTGCTTCTCGATCTGGATGCCCAGCGCGAAATTAACCGCAACGATGCCCGCGATCAATGGAATGGCAGCTGCTTGGCCCCAGGCATAAAACAGCAGGCTGGCCACCAGCCCCACCCAAAGTCTCCACTTGGGTTGGGCGACGAAATAAACGATCAGGAAAAACGGAAGAAAGAGGAACAGGAAGACGGCGGTATTGAATTGCATGGTGTTCTTAGCTGAATTGTAATTGACCCGCTGGCTCTCGCTCCTGTGTCCTTACTTTATGTAAGAGACTTTGGGCTTGAGCCCGAAGAAGTCGCCGTAATGCTTTGCCGCAGCAGCCACGCGCGTCTTTTCTGTTTTGCTGAGCGGCCGGAACATGCTCACCGTAATGCGCACCTCATCCTTAGCCAGTTCGCGCTTCTAGGTGCCGTCGGCGCGGCCGTTCACCACCACGATGTGGCTGAAGATCGGCCGGTTGCGCACCTCGAGCTTTTTCGCCTCCTCCGCGTCGTAAAACGCGCTGCGGTCCACAAAACCGATGCCGTATTCATCGTAATTGGGCAGCAAGTAAGCCTGCTTGGATCTTTCTTTGGCGGGTGGCCGCGTTCTGAAAACCAGTATGCTTTTCCGTCGATCGTTTCCTGTTTCAGCTCGGACCCGAGCGAATTGATGCCCGCCCTGGCGTCGCCGACGCTTAATCCCGACCACCACGAAAAGTCCCTGGCCGTGGCCGGGCTGCGCGTGGCGAAATAGAGCCGCGTAAGCTCGGCCAATGATTCTTCGCGGAACAGCGTCCGGGACTGCCGGGCGCGTTCATCTAATAGCATATAGGTGAATTGCTTGCCGCGCCGCGGGCTGCTGGTTACGATCGCGTCTAGCTCGGCTTCCATCATCAAGTGGGCGAGCAGAGGGGCTCCTCGCCGCCTTTGCGTAGTCCGCCTGCTAGAGATGTTGGGCAAGTTCGCTGCGCGTGAGTTGCTTGCCGCCCTTCAGTGCCTTGCGGATGACCACGTTGCTGCGTTTGAAATCGGCCGCGCTCAATCCCACGCGGTGGTTGACGGATCTCATCGTGATTTTGACGCGCGGCGCGGTCAGCTTGAGCATCCAGCGGATATCGGCTGGGGTGACGAAGTGCCAAGTAGGGCGCAGCACATGCGTGCGCAGAATGCTGCCCGCAATGAAAGCTTGCTCGATATCAGCCTCGTGCGTGCCGGGCAGCCGCAAGCCCAGTGCCCACAGCGCGCCAGGGAAATCCTGCGCCTGCACCGCAACCTGCGCGGCCACTACTTCAGCCGGGGTTTTGAATTTACTGGTGGTGAGGTGCTGATTGGCTAAGCGGCGGCGAATAATCTCAGTGAAATTCATGCACCGCTATCTGACGCTTGCAAATGAAATCTATTTCTTCGCTTTTCCTAGAATTTCTTTCGCCCTATGTTTAACGATCCTCTCTACTAGATCCATAGGGAACTTATCTATCGGAAGCTGTAAATTGCCTTTAGGACCCGCGAATTGCCCTGTTTCTTTCTTGAAAGCTTTCGGAGGCGGAGGGTAAAGTCCGATATATTTCTTCCAGGCTGCAAAATACACCAGATTTTTACCGTTCAGTTTGAACGCGGGCATTTGATAGCTGATCGTTTCCACCGCTTCAGGCACAGCCCTTCGTACCATCTGCCTGATCCTTTCTAAGATCAACTGCGCATCCGGCGGAATGGTTTTGAAGTATTCGTCCATCGTTTTGAATTTTTTTGTCGCCATACTTTTCCTTCAGCAGTTGACTGGCGGAGAGGGAGGGATTCGAACCCTCGGTGGCCCAAAGGACCACAACAGTTTTCGAGACTGCCCCATTCGACCACTCTGGCACCTCTCCGCCGACGATT
Organism: Anaerolineales bacterium; assembly: GCA_046716985.1. Lineage (GTDB taxonomy): Bacteria > Chloroflexota > Anaerolineae > Anaerolineales > UBA11579 > JAMCZK01. The sequence continues at coordinate 2,783 of JBKJWG010000022.1, forward strand.
ATAACGGAGGCCCCGCTATGTCATTCTGAGCGAAGCGAAGAATCCACCCGATTCATTTTTCCGCCCGAATGCTGGTTTTTCAAGTCAGAAATCAGCAATCAAAATTCAGAAATTCGTTTGCCTGCTTTACAACTCCGCAGTGCTGTCCCACGCTGGGTAACTGACATTTTGCATGCCCTGCGTGTGCAGCAGCTCGCTCAGCGCTTGCGCCGGCCCGCCTTCGCCGTGCACAAGGAACGTGCGCTTGGCTTGGTCCTTGACCGCCAGCGCGTAATTCGCCAGCCCGTCCTGCCCGGCGTGCGCCGAGAAACCATCGATGTGCGCCACGCGGATCTTGCGCTCGTATTCCTGCCCGTAGATCCTGATGTGCGTTTCGCCATCCACCAGGCGGCGCCCCAGCGTGTTGGGCGCCATCCACGAGACGATTAGCACGATGCTGTTCGGATCGTTCACGCTGTGCTCGAGATGGTGCAGTACGCGGCCGACCTCCAGCATGCCCGAAGCCGAGATGATGATCATCGGCTCTTTGCGATAGTTGAGCGCTTTCGATTCTTCCACCGAGCGAATGTAGGTGAGCATGTCGAAGCCGAGCGCCTCGCCGCCAGGATTCTTCTCGAGAAATTCCAGCGTTTCTTTATCGAGGCATTCGGGGTGGGCGCGGAAAATATCGCTCACGTTCACCGCCAGCGGGCTGTCAACGAAGACCGGCACGCGCGGGATATCTCCGGCGACTGTCATGCGATGCAGCGCGTAGACGATCTCTTGCGTGCGCCCGACTGCGAAAGCCGGGATGATGACCCGGCCGCCGCGCCCCAGCGTGTCTTTGACGATGTTGCGCAGCTGCTCATAAGCCCGCTCCGCCGGCGGGTGGCGGCGGTCGCCATACGTGCATTCCATCAATAAATAATCGACATTGCTGGGCAACACTGGGTCTTTGATGAGCGCTAGATCCGGGCGACCGACGTCGCCGGAGAACCAGAAGCGAAGTTTGCGCCCATTCTCTTCGATATCCAGCATGATGGCCGTGGACCCCAGGATGTGTCCGGCTTCCACGAAGGTAGCTTGCACACCCGGCATGGCTTCGAAAGCCGAGTCGTAGTTGTGCTCGACGAATTGCTTGGCCGCCTGCTGCGCGTCCGGAACGCGATAAAGCGGCTGCACCAGCGACTGCCCTTGCCTGGCCAGGCGCCGGTTGACGTACTCGGCGTCGCTTTCCTGGATGCGCGCCGAATCTTCCAGCATGATGCGGCTGAGGTGCGCCGTAGCGTTTTGTGCATGAATGGGGCCGCGGTAGCCGAACTTCACCAGATTGGGCACGTTGCCGCTGTGGTCGATGTGCGCGTGCGAAAGGATCATCGCGTCCAGCTCTTCCAGCGGAAAATGAAAGGTGCGGTTGCGCGTGGTCATTTCCTGGC
>JBKJWG010000023.1:0-4096 GCA_046716985.1 Anaerolineales bacterium
AATATACCTTATTCAATTTTTTTTTTGTTTTTGCCTGGGTTGTGTGGCCCGCAACTCCAACGCGAGCGGCTTCATCGCTCGCAAGTTCACCGTTCGCGTTGCTTGCGCAACCGGGTCAGGGTCAGAAGGACGCGGTGGAGTTGCTAAGCCTTGCGAAGCAAGGCGCAACTCCGAATCCGAGCGTAGCGAGGATAGGCTGCCGGGCCGCGGGCTGCGACCCATCAGCTTAGGTGTATGGTCGAGAAAGGGGAACCTTTTGTTGCTTATAATTGAGTGTGAAGAAGGGAAGTATCGATGGACAATAGACCATGCAACACATTACACGAAGCAATGCTAGTTGTTCTTGAAACAATGCCTGGAAGAACAGGATCGACCGAAGAGATAAGCCAAGCTATTAGTCGCAGAAATCTGTATAGGAAAAAAGACGGGAACTTTGCAGGGCAAAGACAAATCTATCTAAGAGCAAGAAGATACCCTGACGTGTTCGATGTCATTGACGAGCACACAATCAATTTGTTACCAAATTCATGAACGTGCTAGTTTTGAGTTACTGGTACCACGAAGGATAATTCTCATCGCTCGATGAACTAGTGAGGTTTTCTTGTTCTGTACCATCGATATTGGAAATATAGATTTCTAAATTGCCGTCACGATTCGTGCAAAACAGCAAATGATTACCGTCTAAAGACCATGTCGGGCTTGTTTCTGAAGATAACGTTCTTGTAACCTGAGATTGTTCAGTCCCATCTTTCTTCATCACATAGATGTTCCAGTTACAGACTTGGCAGGGCAAGGTCTCATCATCGCGATTGCTCTCAAATGCAATCAAATCCCTATTTGGAGACCAAGAAGGATTTAAATCATCCGAAGCATTGTTAGAAATCCTATCAATTTGCATCGGATTGTTCACGCTTAGCACGTATATCTCCCAGCCTAAACTTAAATTGTCACGAGCAGACGCAAAGGCTATCTGTGTTCCATCCGCCGACCAAGTTGGAGAAATATCATCCGAATCTGAATTCTCAGTCAAATTAGTCTGGTTGCTTCCGTCGGCTGCCATTTTGTAAATATCCCAATTGCCATTTCTGCGATCTGATATGAAGGCAATCATGTTGCCCGTGGGAGACCAGATAGGCATCTCGTTGTTTCCAGAATTATTAGTTAACCCGATCTTCTTATCCGGGTCATTTAACAGAACTAAATAAATATTCCACTTCCCGTTTTCAACCGTTGTAAATAAAAGCTTTAACCCATCTGGCGATATGGCAGGTTGAGTGTCGTCAATGGTATTCGCCGTGATTTGTTCGGGATCGCCTTCTTGATCCCAAATATAAATCTCTTCATCGACCGCCAGCTTCAAGGTATAGCTAATCACACTAGACGTCGGAATACCTAATGCAACAGTTGCAGTAGGGCTGGCTATGCCTACGAATTCCTTGATTCTGTCCCACAAATCAAATGTATCCACTAATAAGCCGATAACTAAAGCAATGGCACTAACAATAGATACGATAGTTAATCTGCTCGACATTCTTCTTTTTGGGGACCTAGTCTTGTTGCCTTGAATGACAGTATTATGGCTACCAGTTATGGAAACACTATTCGTACTTTTTGCGGGTCTTTTACGCGTTTTGGCTTTTGGCATGCGCCCCTCAGGTGTTATTTGAACCGGTTTCATTATAGTGGCATTTATGCAAAAAATTGGTCCTTCGAATTGGCCCTTGACTCGCGTTATGGCACAATCGCCCTAACGCCACGACAGAGCCGAGTACGCCTTTCTCTCCGCGCCGCAAGCGATCCTGGGACAGTGTGAGCCAGGTCAGTAGGGTGAAAACCACCCGTGCACAAGGCCGAATATCCCTCTGTGGCTGCAAACCGAACCGCGGCCTAATACTGGCTGCGTAGCCGAGAATCAAAAACAGGCCGATTGGCCTGTTTTTTTGCTTTGAGGTTTAGGCTGCGTACTCGCGTACGTCCACCTGTGCGCCGTCCTTAGCCAGCTCATCCGCCCGTTGCAGCAGTTTCGCGCTCACGTCTTCGTCAACGTATTCTTCCCCGCAGTTCGGACACACCTGTGCCGGCACGCCTTTAAAGACCAGGGTCGAACCCTTGCGCTCCAGGGTAACAGTTACCTTGCCTGCCTTTAGCTCACCTTGTTTACAAATTACGCACTTCATTCATTTCTCCTGCGCTTGAATTCGTCATCCCATTGGTCCGGATCAGGTTCGTAGACTGTAATGATAATAGCCGTGTCTTGTTCGCCCACCGCCGCCACAACATGCAGCGGCCGCTCCTGCGGCCAGCCTAATAGGAGTCGGCTCGGGTACAGCTTGTCGTCAGAGTACTCCTCGATTATTTCGCCCGCTTTGAGGGTTTCTCTGACCTCCTGGTAGGTAACTCCCCGCTCAAACATGCGCTGCAACGTGTGCACATGAAAGAACAATCTCTCAAAACGCATAGCTTGGCATTATAGCTGCCCGCTTAATTGACGTGAATTTTCAACTTATGGCATAATCATTTCCACAAGCCACGACGGAAACGAGTAAGCCTTTGCTTCGTTGCAAGCGATCCTGGGGCAGTGGAAGCCAGGTCAACGCATAAGGCTGAAAATCATTCCTGAGCAGCGAACCGAAACGCCGACTGAACTCGGCTGAGTAAGTAAGCCGGGAAGTTCCCGATATAGGACAAGGCCACGAATGTGGCCGCAAAGAGCCTGCTTCGGCAGGAACGTGGGTGGTACCGCGGAGGTTTCGGCCTTCGTCCCTAGAGTGGACGGAGGTCTTTTTGTTTAACATCGTGGATTTGTGTGGAATTTAGTAGGTATGTCAAGGCGTCCGTTTTTCGTTTGGGTTTTGTCAAGTTGTTGCTACTCCTTTTTGCCTAGCCCCTGTGGGTAGTATTATTATTTTTTGAGGAGAATTATGTTCAAAGAAGCAAGGGCGAGGTACTCGCCCGCAGTTGCGAGCGAAGCGTGGCAATCTTAAATAAGGAGAAGTATGTCGTTTAAGGAAGTGCCTAACAAAGTCGATTTCGTCGCCCAGGAATACGCCATCCTGAAGTTCTGGAAGGATTCCGCGGCGCTCGATAAGCTGCGCCAGCTGCGCCGCGGCGCTCCCAAGTGGAGCTTCGTGGATGGCCCCATCACCGCCAACAACCCCATGGGCGTGCACCACGGCTGGGGCCGCACTTATAAGGACCTTTACAACCGCTACCACGCCATGCAAGGCCACGAGCTGCGCTACCAGCAGGGCTTCGATTGCCAGGGTCTGTGGGTCGAGGTGGAGGTCGAGAAAGAGCTGGAGTTCAGCAGCAAGAAAGATATCGAAATTTATGGGCTGGCTAAGTTTGTGCTGCGCTGCAAAGAGCGCGTGCTGCGCTACGCCGCCGTGCAAACCGAGCAGTCCATCCGCCTTGGCTATTGGATGGAATGGGATGACCCCGACCAGCTGCGCTGGCTGGGCGAGCAGCTCTTCAAGGATCCGCAGCAGCAGGTCGCATACGCCGGCCCCGCCGGCGGCGCAACCGGCAGCGTGGAGCAGATCGTCGGCCACCTCGGCCTGCCCGAGCTGGGTGGCAGCTATTTCACTTTCAGCGACGAAAACAATTACATGATCTGGGCCTTCCTCAAGAAATGCTGGGAGAAGGGCTGGCTCTACCGCGGCGCCGATTCGATGCCGTGGTGCCCGCGTTGCGCCACGGCGCTCAGCCAGCACGAGATCGAAGCGGATGGCTACAAGGAAGTTACTCATCGCAGCGTCACGCTGCGCTTTCCGCTGCGCGGCAAGCCCAATGAAAGCTTGCTGATCTGGACGACTACGCCGTGGACGTTGCCCAGCAATGTGGCCGCCGCAGTGGGTCCGGATCTCACCTACGCGAAAGTGCGCCAAGGCGATCAGGTTCTGTATTTATCCAAGGGCACGCTGCATATGCTGCAAGGTGAGTACGAAGTGCTGGCCGAGATGAAGGGCCGCGAGCTCGAAGGCTGGACTTACGACGGCCCCTATGATGAGCTGCCGCCCGCCAACGCCGTCGGCGGCTTCACTGAGGTGGACGAGGTCAAGGTGGGCGTGACGCAAAGCGCTAAGCAAGCGCACCG
>JBKJWG010000024.1:0-3091 GCA_046716985.1 Anaerolineales bacterium
CTTGGGCGCAACAACAGCTGCCGCAATGGTCCCAACTAATCGAAGATGCGTTGGTGTGGCGTGCCGATTGGCGTAACAGAAACGTAGATCCTGAGATTAGCTATCCGAAGGTTGTCGAATTTGTGAACTACGTAGCCGATCAGCTAGCCTAGTTTGTCCCCAGCAGGATAGAATCTCGTCATGCGCTCCGTTGCTGAACATCGCAAATATTTAGAAGAACAAGCCGCCAGGCTGCCCAACCCGGCCGCTGGCTTCTTCGGCCCCGGCAGCATGGCCTGGCGCCTTAACCGTGAGATGCTGCTCGGCCTGGTGGTCTTGCGCGCATTGTTCTTGCAGGTTGCCCATCCCAAGGTTGCCCAAGGCGTGGCCGAGCATAGCGACTTCCGCCGCAGGCCGTTCGCCCGCGCCGTCGCTACTTTCAAGGCGCAGCAGAAGATTGTCTTCGGCTCCGCGGAAGAATCAATCGAAGCGCTCATGCGCATCTACACCCGCCACGTTTCTGTAAAGGGTGGGGCGGCCGGCGGCTACGAGGCCAACGATCCCGCCCTGCTGTTCTGGGTCTACGCAACTTTGACCGACTCGATGCACTTTGCCTATCGCACTTTCCTACCCGATCTCAGCCGCCAGGAATGGGATCGTTTTTACGAAGAAGGCAAACTGTTCGGCCGCCTCATCGGCATCCCCACCGAGATCGTGCCGCGCACCTTGTCGGATTTCGATGCCTGGATGCAGGCCGCTTTTGCCGGCGACGAGATCTATATCTCTGCGGCCGGCCGCGAGATCGGGCGCTCGCTGTTGCGCATGCCCATTGGCTTGGCCGCGCCGCTCACTGCGTTCCTGGCCGCCGCCACGCTGCCGCCGCGTTTGCGCAACGAATTCGGCTTACCTTGGGGCAGCCGCCGCCAGCGCTTGTTCGACTCAATAGCTCGCGGGCTGCGCTTTCTGGCGCGTCACACGCCCGAAGTCTTGCACATCTCGCCATCCTATTGGCTGGCGCTGCGTCGTGCGCAGTCTGTTCGTTGATGTGCAATTGACAACCTTAAAGGTGCTGTAGTCAAATCAGCGCTTATAATCGTATAAATAATCCTTATATTTGCCCCTGCATTTCGGAGGTTCCCATGGAAGTGTTCTTCACTTCAGGTCTTTGTTTTATTGGTCTGGGCGCGTTGTTCCTCGTCTACATTTTGTGGAGCGGCATCAAGCTCATTTACCAATACGAGCGCGGCGTGGTCTTCACGCTGGGCAAATATGGCGGCGTGCGCGAGCCCGGTCTCACGCTGATCATTCCCATCATCCAGGGCATGCGCAAGATCGATATGCGCATCAAGACCGCCGATATTCCCCGCCAGGAAGTGATGACCAAAGACAACATCCCCATGTTGGTCAACGCGGTCGTCTATTTCAAAGTGGTGGATCCCGAAGCGGTCATCATCCAGATAGAAGATTATGTCTTCGCTGTGCGCCAGTTCACCCAGGCCGCGCTGCGCGACGTGATCGGCAATAGCGAAATGGACGCGGTGCTCACCGAGCGCGAAAATATCGCCGAGAGCATCAAGAAAATTGTCGATTCCGAAACCAGCGGCTGGGGCGTGGACGTCGAATCGATCAAGATCCAGGAAGTGGAATTGCCGGCGGAAATGAAGCGCGCTATGGCCAAGCAGGCCGAAGCCGAACGCGAACGCCGCGCCATGATCATCAACTCCGAAGGCGAGTTGACTGCATCTGAGAACCTGCGCAAAGCGGCCGAAAACCTGTCTAAGAGCAGCGGCGCTTTGCACTTGCGCACCCTGCAGACCATTCGCGATATCGCCTCAGATCCCTCAGAGAAGATCGTCCTCTTCCTGCCTTCTGAGTTGAGCGATGTCGTTGGTTCGTTGACGGGCCTCAAAAAATCGGACAAGTGAAGCAAAAGCTAGACCATAAGATCCGCTATCTCCAGATCGCATTCAATTACGACCTGGCGCTGGTTTTGCGGGTCTTGCCCTCGCTGCCTCACAATCCTCGCATCCTGATCGAGGCGGGCACGCCCTTTATCAAACGTGAGGGCATGCGCGGCCTCAGCACCGTGCGCCAGATGTGGCGCGGCCACGTGGTCGCCGATCTCAAGACCACGGATGGCGCCGCGGGCGAGGTGGAGATGGCCCGCCGCGCCGGCGCCGATGCGGTCAGCGTTCTAGGTGGCGCACCCACCGAAACATTGGATCTGTTCGTCAAACAATGCAACGAACTTGAAGTGATCTCCATGGTGGATCTGCTCGGCATCGCTGACCCGCTAAAGATCATGCGCCCTATGCGTACCCCTCCGGACGTGGTCATCCTGCATAAGGGCCGCGATGAAGAGGTCACCAAGACCAAGTCGATCGAATACCGCCACGTCAACCGCATTCGCAGCAAGTTCGATGTCAGCATCGCCGCCGCGGGCGGAGTCGATCTCAACCAGGCCCGCAGCGCCATATTCAATGGCGCCAACATCGTTGTGGTCAACCTGGTGCGCCCTGGCGACCCCTGGCTGGGTATCTCCACCGAAGAAGATATCGCCGGCATCGCCCGCAAATTCCTCGAGACGATCGAATAATTCTTGGAGAGTGACAGCGATATGAACCATAATCGCGTTGATTACATTGAATTCCCAGCCCAGGATATTAGTAAAACAAAGGAGTTCTACAGTCGTGCTTTCGGGTGGAAGTTTACCGACTACGGCCCCGATTACACCAGCTTTGAGGACGGGCGCTTGTCGGGCGGGTTCACCACTGATCTGTAAGGGAACGCAAGTTCCCCGTTGGTCGTGATCTATTCAGAAAAGCTTGAAGATGCAAAAGCGAAGGTGGCATCCGCGGGCGGGAAGATCGTCCGCGATATCTTCGATTTCCCGGGCGGGAAGCGCTTCCACTTCAACGACCCGAACGGCAACGAATTGGCCGTCTGGTCCGAATAATAGATAAGGAATATCTAAATAAAAAGCGGATAGCGTTGAGCCATCCGCTTTTTTTGTCGGATCTAATTTTTTTTATTTGCCCAGCAACCGTGCGATCGGTTCGCTGAAGAGTAAACCGGCCGCCATCAGCAGGCCGGCGATGGCATGCAGCTTGAT
>JBKJWG010000025.1:0-22325 GCA_046716985.1 Anaerolineales bacterium
GCCGCGGCCTTTCTCGAAGCTCATCCGGACCTCGGCATTTTGTATGGCGACGCCGTTTTCATCTATGCAAGCGGCCGTGTGATCGGCCGCTTCGCCGCGCGCCAAACTGACTATCGGCGCTTGCTGCGCGGCTATGTGCACATTCCGCAGCAGGCAGCCGTGTGGCGCGCCGACCTGTGGCGCCAGGTCGGCCAGCTGGACGCGTCGCTCTCATTTGCCATGGATTATGATCTTTGGGTGCGCTTGGCAAAGGTCACGAAATTGCACTATCACCCGCGTTTGTGGGCCGAGTTTCGCCTGCATGCCGATTCGAAGACGATGCAAAACGATATGCGCGCCTGGGAAGATATGCTTAAGGTGCACCGCCGCGAAGGCGGCGGCCCGTTATCCATCATCCACGCCAAGTATTGGCTGCGCCGCCTGCTCTTCCCGCTGATCCGCGCCCGCCGCCAGCGCATGACCCGCGCTGAAACGAACTGAGATGCCGAAGAAAATTATCCGAAGAAATTTAACCGACGACCCGCTCGCCGAATTCTTTGGCGCCTGGCGGCTGTGGCTGCTGGGCGCGTTGATCGGCGCGCTGCTGGCGTGGGCTCTCTATCAACTCTTCCCGCCCGCTTACCGCGCTCGCGCTACGGTAGTGGTGGATAACAATCTCGAACAAGCCTGGCAATTTTTCCCAGACCGACAGCTCTTCCAATTCTTGCAGCGCGAAACCGAACGCTTGGAGCTGTTGGCTTGGTCCGACGCGGTGATGCAGGCTGTCGTCACTGAAGTTCCATCCATACCTGTTCAGGAGCTGCGCAGCGGGGTTCTGCAACTCAGCCAGCCTTCCGATGGCGGCTGGCGTTTTTACGCCGACGCCACCGATCCGGCCACCGCGCAATTGCTGGCCGCCACCTGGGCGCTGGCTTTCGTAGACGCGGCTCACGCGGCGGTCGAGGCCTCGCCTGAAATGGAGGCCGCGCGCGCCGCGCTCAGCGAAGAATTGCTCAAGCTGGATGGCTCCGACGAAGCGCGCGTCCAGGAGTTGATGCAACAACTGGACGCGCTCGCTGAACGGACCAAAGGCATTTCACCTTATACCGAGCTTTACGTTAGCGAAGCGGCTAGCCTGCCCACACAACACAGCGTGAGCCAACCCACTTATATGTTGGTCGGCTCGCTGGTCGGCGCGTTAGCCGCGCCGCTCTATGTGCTGTTGCGCCCGGTCGCTAACAGCAAACGCGCCTGATGCAGAATTTGTTTAGCACCGCTAATTTGCGCTGGGCAGCCAGTTGGCTGTGGGGATTCGTATTGATCACCCTGCCGGTCACCACGTTCCGCTACATTCCCGGCCCACTGGGGCGCGCTCTGGTCAAGCCGCTGGCTCTTTATCCGCTGGCGCTGCTATTGCCCGTGCTTTTCCTGATCTTCTTCCGCCAACGCCGCACCCCTTTGCCTTCGAATTTCAAGCCGCTGCTGGCCTTTCTGATCTTTGCGCTAGTCTCCAGCTTGATCGGTGTGCTGTATGCGCCGCTGCCTTTGCGTGACGCCACTTTCGAAGACCGCATCTTGCGCGGCTGGCTTTCGCTCCTGGTTGGCCTTGTTTTTTTCTTCGCCGCCTTTTGGATGAACCGCAACGAGAAAGATCTGCAGCGCTCACTTAGATGGATCTATGCCGGCCTTGGCCTGACCCTAATGTGGAGCCTCGTGCAAGCCGTGGCGATAAATACCGATCTCATCCCACGCCAGTTCATCAACGATATCCAACTTATCTTCTCCGATCGTCCGCTGCTGCCGCGCCGCATCAGCGGCTTCGCCTACGAGCCGGCCTGGCTCGCCGACCAGATCGTCGTCTTTTATTTGCCCTGGTTATTCGCCGCCATGTTGATAAGGCGCCCCCTCACACCTCGCCGTTGGCTGGAGCCTCTGCTCTTTGTGCTTGCATTGGTGGTTTTGGTCTTCACCTATTCGCGTGGCGGGCTAGCAAGCGCGCTGGTTTGCATGGCTGTCGTTGGCTTGCTTATGGGCAGGGCCGCGCTGCAACGCGCTTGGCTCTGGCTGCTGGCACCCTTTCGAGCGAAGAAACAAAAAGGGCGCGTCGCGGCCCTTGGCTTGCGCGCCGCCCTGGTTGCTGGCGCCATGCTGGGCGTCGTCCTGGTCTTCAGCTTCCTCTCGCGCTACGAGTATTTTTCCAGCCTATGGGAGCTGGGCGACGAAAGCCGCCCGCTCGACTACATCGTCGACATCAGCGCCGGCCCGCGCTTAGCTTATGCCATTGCGGGCTATCAGGTCTACGAGCAAACGCCGCTCACCGGCGTGGGCATGGGCACCAGCGGCCTCCATCTGCTGCAGAGATATCCGCAATGGTCCACTGTGATTCCCGAGATCGCACGCCAGCTTAGCCCCGATTCGAATCTAATTCCCAACATCAAGAGTTTTTATGTGCGCTTGCTTGCGGAAACAGGCTTGCCAGGCTTTTGGCTTTTCATCGTCTTCTTTCTCACTTTCCTGGCTTTATTGCGCCGCATGTTTCTTAGCAAGTCACCTCATCTGCGCTTTGTCGCCGTGGCTGGCCTGTTCGCCTGGCTCGCATTAGCCTTACGCAACGTTACCCAAGACTCATTTACCTTTCCCATTATGTGGGTAATATTAGGCATCATTGCCGGCATGGCCCCTATTCCCTCTAAACTGATCCGCTTGGAAAGGTCTAAATGAATCAACGCACTTTATTGATCATCGGTATCGTACTCGCTGTGGCTGTCATCATCTGCGCGGTTTGCGCCGTCGCTACCGGACTGGGCACGCTCTGGTTCTGGAACTTAGACAGCACATCCTCGACCACTCAGAGCTACGAGACGCCAGAGGTCCCGACCGACCAATTTGAATGCTTAGGTGTTACGTCTGGGCCAGTCGATTCGCCTCAACCTTTGCAAAATCAACAAGATACGCAGTCTGCTTCGGACGATGAAACTGTGCGTATCCTGGAAACCACAATTGTTCCTGATAATAATCCCGCCGAACTCGCCGATCGTTTCCTCGGCATCGAAAATATCCCGGAAACCGTGCCAGCCGAAATACCTTATCAATTGGGCGATCGAGAGGATTTTTGGGTCACTGATACAGATACAAATGAGACTTCCCAAACGACAGCCACGCTTTTTTACGCTGGCGACATTGTTTATTTCTGGGTGGAGGATGGTGTCAGCTTCGATCAAGATGAGTTGAATCAGCTAGCCTGTACCTTTGAAACTCAAATTTATCCGATCGACCGAAACTTCTTTGGCAGTGAATGGTATCCCGGCATCGATAATGACCCACATATCTACATACTTTACACGACCGGCATGGGCGTCAATGTGGCCGGGTATTTCTCCTCTTCGGATGAGATCCACCCTATGGCCACAGAATACTCCAACGCCCATGAGATGTTCTTGATCAATGCGGACAATCAATATCTGAGTGACGAATATGTGTATGGCGTGCTGGCACACGAGTTCCAGCATATGATCCATTGGTATCGTGATCGTAATGAGACCAGCTGGATCAATGAAGGTATGTCTGAAGTAGCTACCTTGTTGAACGACTATGTACACACTGGTTTCATCGAGCTATACATGTTTGAACCGGATCTGCAACTTAACGACTGGCCCAATGACGAAAATGAAACAACACCGCACTACGGTGCGGCGATGAGTTTCCTTTCTTATTTCCTCGAGCGCTTCGGCGCTGAAGCTACGCAGGCGCTGGTGGCCGACCCTGCTAACGGCATGGATTCCGTTGACGATGTGCTGCGCGGATTGCAAATAACAGATCCACTCACCGGCCAGTCGATCGACGCGGATAGCGTCGTATTGGATTGGATGATCGCGAATTATTTGGGCGACTCAAGCGTGGCCGATGGACGCTATGCCTACTCTACCTACCCTGAAGTTTTCGTGCAGGCCTCGCCGGGCGAAACCATCGATGATTGTCGCGCGGAACAAGCCCCCCGTGACGTTCATCAATATGGCGTTGATTACATCAACATTGCCTGCGGCGGCCAGACCACGCTGCATTTTGACGGCGACACGCAAACACGTTTGCTGCCGGAAAGTGCGGATGCCGTTTCGGGTGACTATGCTTTCTGGTCGAATAAAGGCGACGAGTCGGACATGACCCTGACGCGCACTTTCGATTTCACTAACGAGGCCGGCCCGATCACGCTTTCCTACCAAACCTGGTACGACATCGAAACTGATTGGGATTACGTCTATTTGCTTGTTTCGGCAGACAACGGCGACAACTGGGAAGTCATCACTACACCCAGCGGCACGGACTACGACCCAACCGGCAATAGTTATGGCTGGGGCTACACCGGAATATCAGGTGGCGGCGGCCCTGGGCAGTCCATCTGGATAGAGGAGAGTGTTGACCTTTCTCAATATGCCGGGCAGCAGGTGCTGGTCCGCTTTGAATACGTTACCGACGCGGCCATCAATGGTGAAGGCTTTTTGGTCGATGACATCGCTATTGCAGAAACCGGCTACTTCGAAAATTTCGAAGCCAGTGACGGCGGTTGGATCGCTACTGGTTTTGCCCGCGTGCGCAACTCGCTGCCGCAAACCTTCCGCCTGGCGCTGATCGCTGAGGGCAACGACCCCACTGTGCAGATCATCGAGGTGCCCGCCAGCAACGTGATCGATATTCCGCTCGATTCCAATGCAGCTGATAGCTATACGCTCATCGTCATGGGTTCGACGCGTTTCACCCGCGAACTCGGCAAATATCAGATCTCGTTCGAATAAGCTAGCCATCTGTTAAGCTAGCTATCTAAAATAAAAAAGAGCCGCCTTGAGGCGGCTCTTTTTGTTTAAATTGTCATTCCGAAGCGGCACCTTAAGTCAGCACCTGCTCGCCGAACCCCAGAAAGCGAGGAACTTTTATAACGTTTTCTTCCGAATTGCCACGTTCTGCAATTCTCTGGTCTAAGGTTCTATCGTTCTTCGAGCGGAATTTCTTTGTTGGGTTGGCGCATGCTAGTCAGTTGGCGCTCAAGCTCGGCGCGGCGTTCGTCGGCGGCGCTCTGCAGCTCGTCGCGCAAGCGGCCGAAGCGCGAGCGCAATTCGCCGCGCAGATCGTCGCCCGATGAGGGCGCCATCAAAATAGCTACGCTGGCGCCGACCAATGCGCCGCTGGCGGCCCCGAGTAGGAAGGAAAGTAATCGCTTCATTTTTTCAGTCTCCAGTGCTATGGTAATATGCACGCGAATTCATGCACGCCGAAAAATATTATAACGAGCACAAACTCCAACTGATGTCTAGTTCGCCAAACACAGTCTCGATCTCATGATAGTCTTAGCTGTTGGCATGCCGCGCGCTGGCTCCGGCTGGCACTACAACCTGGTGCACGATATCGTCGTGGCCGCCGGCGGGCAGGATGCGCGCGTCATCCGCCGGCGCTTCTTCCTCACCCCCATCCTCACTGAAGTCAATTGCAATATCCGCGCCCTGAGCGCCAAACGGCTTCTGCCGGTCACGGTGCCTTCGCGGCTTGGCAATACCTTTGCTATCAAAACCCATTCAGGACCCACACCGCTGGCTTTGCAGTTTGTCGCCAACGGCCAAATGCGCGTTTCGTATATCTATCGGGACCCGCGCGCCGCGCTGCTCTCCGCCCTCGAATACAGCCAGCGTGCTCGCGCCGCTGACAGGCAAAACGCATTTTCCCAGTTGGGCACTATCGACCAGGCCATCGACTTCATGCTGGGCTATCTTAAGATCTGGAAGCAATGGATGGCGGTGAAAGAGATCCACTCGTTGCGCTATGAGGATTTGCTTGCTTATTACGATGCAGAAGCCGAGCGCCTGGCCCGCTTCCTAAACGCCGACCCGCAGGCTGCGGCGGTCAAAGAAGCTATCGAGTTCTACCGCTCCGAGAAGAGCCGGGAGGCTGGCAAGGGCCAGCATTTCCAGCATGGCGTCCCCGAGCGTTTCCGCGAAGCCCTGACCCCGGACGAGCTGGCCGCTGCCAACAAGGCTTTTGAGCCGTATTTAGCCGAAATGGGCTACTCGTAGGGACAGGTTTATAAGCCCTGTCCCTACCACCATCCTGTTACCCTGAGCCATCCTTCGTCATTCCGAGCACTTCGTTTCGCTTAGTGTAAACTCCGCGAGGAATCCCTCAGGCCACTCGCCACTCTGCTAGCAACCATTCTGTCACCCTGAGCGTAGCGAAGGGTCGTCCGAATCACAAATCAACCGTAACCCCAATTCCTTTCCAACGCTATCCGCCTAGCTGCATCTTGCCCAATTCCGACTCTTAGGTCATAATTACCTTGCTGCTTGGACCCGCAAGGGCCGAGACGGACAAGTCAGAGGTTTACGGGCAGGCTTTGCCTGCCGACCCGTCCGTCTCGAAAACTCGAGACGGTTTTTTTGTTTAACTGCTAGGAGGCAACCCGTGTCTACCGAAGCTCCCAAGACCAAAACCAAATCAGGTGAAGCCGAACGCGCCAAGGTAACTACGCGCTTCTTCCGGCAAAAGAAGAAGGACGGCGAGCCGATAACCATGCTCACCGCCTACGATTACCCCACCGCGCTGGCTGTCGACCGGGCCGGCATTGACGCCATCCTGGTGGGCGACTCGCTGGGCATGGTGGTGCTCGGTTATCAGAACACGCTGCCGGTCACCATGGAAGATATGCTGCACCACTCCCGCGCGGTTTCACGTGGAGCGCATTACGCTATGCTCATCGGCGATATGCCCTTCATGTCCTACCAAGTCTCCACTGAGCAGGCTGTCGCCAATGCCGGCCGCTTTCTGCAAGAGGCCGGCATGGACGCGGTCAAGCTCGAAGGCGGCCTGGAGCGGGCCGACGCCGTGCGCCACATTGTTGCGGCGGGTATCCCAGTCATGGGCCACCTGGGCCTCACACCGCAAAGCGTCAACACGCTGGGCGGCTTTCGTCCACAAGCGCGCACCAGTTCGGCAGCCAAGAAATTGATCGATGATGCGTTCGCGCTGGAAGAGGCGGGCGCTTTCAGCGTCGTGCTCGAATCGGTGCCGGGGCGCCTGGCCGAATGGGTCTCGAAAAAATTGACCATCCCCACCATCGGCATTGGCGCCGGTATCGGCTGCGATGGGCAGGTACTGGTTACTCACGATCTGCTTGGTCTCTTCGATCGCTTCACGCCCAAGTTCGTCAAGCAATATGCAAAATTGCACAGCGTGATGGGCGAAGCTTTCGCCGGCTTCAAAGCGGACGTGGAGCAGCGTAAATTTCCGACCGACGAACATAGCGTGACGATGAAAGACGAGCAGTGGGACGCGCTGCTCAAAGAGTTGGGTGAATCTTAAACAGGACGCGCCGATCCTGCTCGTCGGCAGTGGGGCGCTAGCCTGCTTGTTTGCTGCGCGCCTTGCGGCGAGTGGCACACGTGTGCAAATGTTGGCCACCTGGCCCGAAGGGCTCGCAGCTTTGCAGAAACAAGGCGTCACTCTGGTGATGCCTGACGGCACGCGCCAGACACACGCAGTGCAAGCCAGTTCGCAGCCGCGCGATTTCGCTGGAGCGCAAATCGCCATCGTGCTGGTCAAGGCCTGGCAAACGGAACGCGCCGCGGCGCAATTGTTCGATTGCTTGGCCGTGGATGGGGTTGCGCTCACACTGCAGAATGGTCTTGGTAATCGCGAGAAGCTAGTTTCGAAATTAGGCGCTGAGCGCGTGGCTGTCGGCGTCATTACCACTGGCGCCACGCTGCTGGGTCCCGGCGAAGTGCGCTGGGCCGGCGAAGGCCTGATCTCATTGCGAGCCAATGCGAAGATCGCGCCACTCGTTGAACTATTAAAGATTTCCGGTTTCAAAGTCACCACGGTTGAGGATGTAGATTCCTTGATCTGGAGCAAATTGGTGATCAACGCCGCTATCAATCCGCTCACGGCTATCTTGAATGTGCCTAATGGCGAATTGCTCACTCGTCCGACCTCCCGCGAGCTGAGCGCGGCGTTGGCGCGCGAGGTCGCCGCAGTGGCGCAAGCCAAAGGCATTGGGCTGACTTTCGCCGACCCTGTCGCCGCAGCCGAAGATGTTGCCCGCCGCACGGCGGCCAACTTGTCTTCGATGCTGCAAGATGTGCGCCGCGGCGCACACACCGAGATCGATGCCATTTGCGGCGCGGTTGCGCACGCCGGCGACGAAGTCGGCCTGCCCACTCCGGTCAACGCCACCATGTGGAAATTGGTTACCGCTTTGAAAGCGAACACATGAAGACAGTCAAGACTCTGGAAGAATTGCGCGCCGCCCGCGCCGAACTGGCGGAGCCAGTTGGCTTCGTGCCCACCATGGGCTTCTTGCACTCCGGCCACATTTCGCTGGTGGAACTTGCCCACAAAGATTGCGCGTCGGTTGTGGCAAGTATCTTTGTCAACCCAGCGCAATTTGGGCCCAACGAAGATCTCTCCGCTTACCCGCGCGATCTGCCGCGGGATCTCGCCATGCTTGAAAAAGCCGGCGTCGATTTGGTCTGGCTGCCTGCACCCGAAATTATCTATCCGCCGGATTTCCAAACCTGGGTGGATGTCGAGAAGGTTAGCCAGCCGCTGGAAGGCAGCATGCGCCCCGGCCACTTCCGCGGCGTCGCCACCGTGGTAGCCAAGCTGTTCAATGAGGTGCAGCCGCACAAAGCTTACTTCGGGCAAAAGGATGCGCAGCAGGTCGCAGTCATCCAGCAAATGGTTCGCGACCTAAATTTTCCTGTCGAGATCGTTGTTGGGCCCACGCTGCGCGAAGTAGATGGCCTGGCGATGTCCAGCCGTAATACGTATCTGAATCCCGCGGAACGCAGGGCTGCCACGGTGCTCTATCGCGCCCTCACGGCCGCGCAAGTTGCTTATGCCCGTGGCGAGCGCGACGCCGAAGCGTTGCGCACATTAATGCGCACAACCATCGAGAGCGAACCAATAGCTAAATTGCAATACGTTTCCGCTGCTGACCCGCGCAGCTTGCAAGAATTGGATCGAAATGAAAATGGCGCGCTGCTCTCGATGGCAGTTTACGTGGGCAAGACGCGTCTGATCGATAATGTTGTGCTTGACGACAAGGAAGGATGACGATGTTACTCACAGTCGACGTTGGAAATACCAATATCACCCTGGGCTTATACGAGGGAGATACGCTCGGCCCACGCTGGCGCATCGCCACCAATCACACCAGCATGCCCGATGAATATGGCTTGCAGTTCGTCGGCATGTTCGCCCATGCCGGCATTCCGCTGGAAAAACTGACCGGCATCTGCATGGCATCCGTGGTGCCGCCGCTCACCGGCAAAGTGGTCGAGGCCTGCCGCAATTATTTGCAGAAAGACCCGCTCATCGTGGACGCCGGCGTTAAGACCGGCGTGCGCGTGCTTTATGAAGATCCCAAAGCGGTCGGCGCCGACCGCATTGTCGATGCCGCTGCCGTCCAGCACCTTTATGGCGGCCCGGCCTGCGTGGTCGATTTTGGTACCGGCACCACTTTTGACGCCATCACCGCCAACGGCGAGTACCTCGGCGGCGCCATTGCGCCCGGCATCGGCATCGCCGCCGAGGCGCTCTTCTCGGCTGGCGCCAAGCTCATGCGCGTCGACCTGCAGCGCCCGCCCGCTGCCATTGGGCGCAACACCACCCATGCCTTGCAGTCCGGCCTGCTCTTTGGCTACGTCGGCCTTGTTGAAGGCCTCGTCGCCCGTTTCCGTGCCGAACTTGGCCCGGACATGAAAGTCATCGGCACTGGCGGTCTGGGCGAGCTGATCGCCCGCGAAACCGACGTGATCAAGATCCTGGCCCCTTGGCTTACGTTGGATGGCCTGCGCATCATTTGGGGATTGAACCAGTGACACATAGCATCGCTTTTGTCACTAACGCTGAGTGGCCCAAACTGACCGAAGACGACCAGCTTGCCGCGCACGCTTTGCGGCAAGCTGGCATCGAAGTCGCACCGGCCCGCTGGGATGACACCCAAGTGGATTGGTCCAGCTTCACCAGCGTCGTCTTGCGCTCCACCTGGGATTATCACCAGCGTGCTGAGGAGTTCGCCGTCTGGCTGGATCGCTTGGAAGCGACCGGCGTACCGGTTTGGAATCCTCTCGAGATCGTGCGTTGGAACATGGACAAGACTTATCTGCGCGATCTGCAAGAGGCTGGCGTCCGTGTAGTCCCCTCCGTTTGGTTGCTGCAGGGTGTGAAAGTCGATCTCGCGGACCTGATGAAACAAAAAGGGTGGGAGAAGGTAGTGATCAAGCCGGTCATTTCCGCCTCGGCTCACCAAACCTACACCGTTGACGCCAGCGACTTGAAAGATGGCCAGGCCAAGCTTGATGACTTATTGTCAAAGGGCGGCGTAATCGTACAAAGCTTCATGGACGAAGTCCAGACCCAAGGCGAATGGTCGCTGCTTTTCTTCGATAAAAAATATAGCCACGCCGCCATCAAGAAACCCAAACAAGATGACTTTCGCGTGCAGTGGGAGCATGGCGGCTCGGCGGAAACGGCAATTGCATCCCCTGAATTAATTTCTCAAGCACAAGCCGTCGTCGATAAAATGGAAAGTCGCTTGCTCTACGCGCGTGTGGACGGCATTGAGCGCGGCGAGCTCTTCTTTCTCATGGAGCTGGAATTGATCGAACCCTTTCTGTTCTTCGGCTACGACCCCGCTGCTGCGGTCCGTTTTGCGCAGGCGTTTGCTGATCTTGTTGCAGTGAGGCAAAACTAGCGTGCTGCCCCTCCAATCCAAGCGCGTTTTGCTGGGCGTCACCGGCTCCATCGCCTGCTACAAAGCCGCTGACTTGGCCTCCAAGCTCACGCAGCTCGGCGCCGAAGTGGATATTGTGCTGAGCCCGGCGGCCACGCACTTTGTCGCGCCGCTTACATTCCAATCCGTCACCGGCCGCCGCGCTTACGTCAACGACGACCTGTGGGGTCTCGAAGGACATGTGTTGCACGTGCGCTTGGGCAAAGAGGCTGACCTGGTTATCGTTGCCCCTGCAACGGCCAACACCATCGCCAAACTTGCCAGCGGTTTTGCCGATAACCTGATCACACTCTCCGCGCTGGCCAGCACCGCGCCTCTACTGATTGCGCCGGCTATGGATGGCGGCATGTACGATCACCCCGCCACGCAAGCCAACCTCGAAACTTTGCGAAGCCGCGGCGTGCATATCGTTGGCCCGGTGGCGGGTCACCTCGCTTCCGGCCTCAGCGGCCAGGGCCGCATGGTCGAGCCGGCCGAGTTGGTCGGCCAGGCGCGCTATTTGCTCGGCCGCGGCGGGCCGCTTAAGGGTCGCCAAGTGTTGGTCACCGCCGGCGGTACGCAAGAGCCGATCGATGCGGTGCGCACTATCACCAATCGCTCGTCCGGCAAGCAAGGTTATGCGCTGGCGCAAGCTGCCATCGATCTGGGCGCGGATGTAACGTTGGTCTCGGCGCCGACTGCGCTGGCCGCGCCGGTAGGCGCTAAGCTTGTGAGCGTGACCACCGCCGAAGAAATGCGTGCGGCGGTGCTGAGCGCTGCCAAGAGCACCGATGTTTTGCTCATGGCCGCTGCCGTCTCGGACTTTCGCGCCAAGAAAATTGTAAACAAAAAGATCAAACGCGTCGCCGGCGCGCCCACGATTGAGCTAACCGAAAACCCAGACATCCTTTTGGAAGTCGGCGCGCTCAAAGGCAAGAAACCTAAAGTCATTGTGGGTTTCGCCGCCGAAAGCAATGATCTGCTCAAGAACGCCAAACAAAAACTGGAAGCTAAGAAATTGGACCTGATCGTCGCCAACGACATCAGTGCCAGAGATGCCGGCTTCGAAACCGATACCAATCGTGTGATTCTGCTTGATAAGGCCGGCGGCAAAGAAGAGCTGCCATTGCTTACTAAAGCTGAAGTTGCCCAACGCGTTTTACAAAAGGTCGTCAGCCTACTCGAATAGCCCCGTGCGTCATTGCGAGGAGCGCAAGGCGTAGCGGCAATAACTATTCTTTTCTCTGCCTTTCAAGTAATTTGCCGCAAGCCATTTGCGCGACGAAGCAATCTTGGTTGGAAAACAACAAAGCTATCAGGAAGGCTGTACCACGGCGGGTTGTATATGTAGGCGCGACAAATGCATCGCCCGCATCTTGTCTGTTTGTTAGAAAGGGGTTGCAGGATAGATACTACGCTGTGTTGCGCAGCCTGCGCGCAGCAATGATCACTATAAGTAATAGCCCTGCGGCGGCCAGCAAAAGCGGTGCTCCGCTGCTGTCGCCGAAGCCGCCTTGCGGCAGCGCGCTGGGCGTCACCGTGGGCGTGGCCGAGCTCGGCGTGGCAGATGCGCCCGTGCTGGTAGCGGCTTGGGTTTGCGCTAACGCCGCTTGCGTGAGCAAGGCTGCAACGGTCTGCGTGGCCCCCTCCGATGTTGATGTTGGCGTATCGGTAAACAATGGCGCCGCGACCGTGTTCGTCGAGGTCGGCGGCGCTAAGGTAGCTGTAGCGGTGCGGGTTGGGGTGCGCGTGGGCGTGCGCGTAGGGGTGCGAGTTGCCGTTGGCGTATTGGTTATTTGCAAACTGTGCGCCACGGCGGTGCTGGTTAGCTGCGCCGAAGAAGGTGGTTGTGGTTCGGCGGCGCGCAGCCCCGGCAGGATGATCAGGGCGTACACAGCCAAGCCGATCAGCGCCACCAGCATGATGCCGCCCAGGATGCCCGCCACGACCAGGAAGCTGCGGTTGCCCGAGCGGCGTGGCGGCGGTGAGGGTTCCTGCGAAAGGTCGAGGTCGCTATCTTCCAGCATGGGTTCCGTTGGGGTTAGGTTCTAATTTACCCTAGAAGTTCAAGGTTCGCCAGCGCCACACGGATGTGCCCGCCGCCGGCCAAGTCGACTTCGGCGGCTGGGGCGCGCAATCCGCCGGCAAAAAGGACCGCGGTGGGCAATAACGCAGTTATTTCGCCCAGCGCGCTCTTGTAATCCCCACTGAGCACACGTACGTTTTGGCCCAGGCGAAACGACTGTGTGCGAATTGGCTGCGGCGGGCGGCCGGCATCTTTGATCGGGATGATCAACTCGGGGCGCTCGCCCGTGTAGCGGTCGCTGCGCTGAGCATTTAGCGTTGCGGAGGCGCCGTTGTGGTTGCCCAGCAATTTGAAAGCATCCATGTTCATCGGGTATTCGCCAAAGCCCTCGATGATCACGATGGGATAAGACATCTTCTCTGCAACTGGCAGCAGCCGCGTCGCCAGGCTGCCCAGCACCAGGCCGCGGATGGGCACCTGGCCAGCCAGCTCCAGCGCCTGGCGCTGGTTGCAATGCCCGGCCAATAGGATCACGCCGCGCAGGCTCATGTCGATTTGGTCGGCGGTGAGTTGGTGCAGCGGATTATCCGCTTGCAATTGCAAGTTGCCGTCGGCGAAGCGGCCGTTGCCCCACACACCCTGGATCCAGGCGCCGGTGCATTCGATGGTCACACCGCGGCCCGGGTCGATATTAATGATCTCGCCCGGGACGCGCGCCGGCAGCAAGGCGCTCTCGTCGCTCACTTGCAGCAGGATCTGGCCTTCGCTGATGGCGGCGATCTGCCCGCCGGCAGGCGAGCGCAATTGACGTGCGCCCACGCCGCGCCGCCCGGCAATGATGGCGCCTTCATCCACTTTTTCGCCGATGCTGCGCTGGATGAGTTTCGAGACGCGTTCGGCGGGCAAACCCAGAGCGCGGCCGGCGTCCAGCATCATATGTTTCGTATACAGATTGGCGCGCGCGACGGGATCACTGGAGCGCACTTGATCGCCCAGGTTCACCAGCACCTGGCCTTCGACAGGCAGCAAACGCTGGCGCCGCAAAGTGGTGAGCGGCTGAATGTAAGTGACAGGTGCGATCATCTCGTTTTATTTATGCAATGGTTGTGCCAGGTCAACTGCCGCTTAGCGCCTGTTCCCAGGCCAGCAAGGTTTCGCGGCGGCGGTTCAGCGAGGTGGGCACCTGCACGGGGCGGCCGCGCGTATCAATGATGAGACCAAAGGCGCCGCCCACCACGCGGCGCACCCAGCCGCCGCGTCCGGCGCCCAAGCCGATGTTCACGTTTTGCAGCGGCTGGACGTAAAGGTCTGCCACCTGGCCCATGCCCAGCGGGATCATGTGCAAGCCGCCTTCATTGACTTCGATCACAGTTTCTTTTTGGCCATCGCGCACCATTTGAAGGCGCAAGATGGCGCTGCCGCTGCGCGCCGGGCCTACCGGTGAAATGACCGTGCCTAAATTCATGAAGGCATTTGATTCCAAGACCTGCACGGCCAGCAAGGGGTCGATGCCGGCCGCGGCGCCAACTGCGGATGCCAAATTATTTTGATCCAAAATAATTGTGGCAATGCCCACGGGTTGGACCGCGTCGAGGATCATGAGCAAGCTTTGCTCGAGGCGCGGGCTGCGCGCCACGGCGCTGCCAGTGACCAGGATGCGATCGAACCAGGGCACGGTGCCGTTGAGCGGGTAGATGGCGTTGGGCGGGAAAATGGGCAAGCTCTTGCCGATGGCCAAGCGCATCACCTGGCGGGCGGCCGCCATTTCGATAGCGAGTTCGGCTTCATTGGCAGGTAGAGTCTGCGGAAAGAGCGGCTTGTTGTACAGATAATCCAAAACGCGGTCATCCGAAATATCCATGGGCAGCCAACGCGTGATCTGCTGCAAATGGGTTTCAGCCACCATGTTGCTGAGCCCGCTGCCCATGCCCAAATTCGGGTAGACGCGCATTTGCAAATCGCCGCCAAACGCCGAGGCGACCGTGGTGCTGCTAGCGCCGAGATCGATGCCGAGCATACCCTTAGGTGCGTCGATCACGGTGCTGAGAAAGCGCACCACGCGGCCGAAAGCTTCGGCGCTGGTCATCAAGTGCCCATCGGTAAGTTGGCTGAGCTGCTGCAGCCCGCCCAGCTTGCGCGCCTGCACGCTGAAATAAATTTCGGAAAGCTGGTCGGCGGCCGGCCCCAGGCTTTCGAGATCGAGGCTGGGGCGGATGTTGGCGGTCTGGTGCACGCGGGTCAATGAGCCCAACAAATTCTCGATCTCTTCTTGAAGATTTTCGTTGCCGACGAAAAGCAATTCGGGGCGCTGTTTGGCTGGAATTAAGTTCAAAGCTAATACTAAATAATTGGCCAAACGTATTACGGAACGCGAAGCGCCGCGATCGGTGCCGCCCGCCAAGACGATGAGATCGGGGAGAGTCTGGCAAATGGCGTCGATGATGCTCACAGGCCTGCGGCGGTCGTTGAGGCTGAGGCTTTCCACGATCTGGCAATAAGAAGAATTGACCAAGTTATTCACACTGTGCAGCGAAACGCCTTCGAGCAGACCCACCGTCACCACTTTGAGCGGCAGGCCGCCGGAAAACGTAGTCGCCACGGAGTTGGCGCCAACGCCATCTTCTGTGTCCGGCGAGATGATCAGGCCACGTTCGGCCACCAGTGTGCGGCCGGTGATCTCTTGCAAATGTTCCAGCGCTTCCAAGACGCCCAGGTTCAAGTCCTGGGCCGGGGCGCCTGTGGTGCTGGGCGCTTCGCCGGCAGCCACGAAACGATAGCGGCCTTCGACCGAGTCGAAGAACTGAGCGCGCGTATTTACGCTGCCGACATCGATGGTGATCAGCGAAAGGCTGGGCGGCGATTTGGTGTCGTTCATTGCCCAACCATGTAAAGGGTGACGACGTCACGCAAGAAGGCGAAGCGCTCGATCAGCGCGCCCAGCGCGGAAAGCAGCACGCCGCTGAACAAGGCAGCCAGACTGATGGCGATGAAGACGCTGCCGGCCCAAGCGAGCACGTCCACGAAAATATTGCGCTGCGGTTCCTGGTTGCCGCGGGCACGCGCACCGAAATGGAAATAAGCCAGCGTACTGACCGTTGCCAATACCATGACCATGCCAGCCAGAATGACCTGGATACTCTCGCCGTAATAGCCGCCTTGCAGCGCCAGCTGGAATGCATTCAAGTCGAAGATCGTGGAGGTACCCGCGACCTGCGGCAGAATGGTGCCTTGCACGGCGCCGCCCACGGCCAGCGCAGCGCCAACGCCGGCCAGCAGCGCGGTGGCGGGGTTACCCAGCCAGGCAGTGCGCGGCGAAAGTTTGGCGACCAGGAGCACGGTGAAAAAAGCGCGCAAACCGAAATCGATCAGATCGATCTGCGCGACGCCGTTGGCTTGATCCAAGATTGGATAAATAAGTTGAGGCAGCACAACATCTTGCACCGCGACGGCGGCGGCGTAGCCGGCGGCCACGCCGATAAAGATGTACAGCACCAGGCGAAAGACAGGATGGTCACCGATCGCATACGAAAGCGTGATCAGCGTTAGCAGCGCGGCAACCAGCAAGCCGGCTTGCGAGAGCAGATCTGTGGCGGGCAGCATCAGCTTTGCGCCGCCTTGGCGGCCTTTTCCGGCCTGAGCTGGATCAAGCGGCCGTACAAGCCGCCCAGCAAAATGAGCAGAAAGATGGCGCCCAACCCATAGCTGAACGCGTCCCAGTAGGCGCGCCCGAGACCATCGTCGCCGCGCAAGAGTTCGTAATAAGTTCCGCCGACCAGGCCGCTGACCAGGCCGCGCAAGGTGACGGGCACACTTTGCAAATAAGGGTGCAGCACCGGAGCGGCTTGCGCGCTGCTGATCATAGCCAGGCCAGATTCCAATTGTGAGCCGGTTTGCTCGATCCAGGCGCGGCCGTCGTCGCCATCGCTGGTGACCACCAGCACGAGGGCGAAATCGTTGAGCTGGGTGATGGATTGCAGGGCCGGGGCTTGCCACGGATCTTGCAGTGTGGCGGACACAGATAAAAGTGCGGCGCGCGGATCGCTGCTGAAGCTGCGCAGCGCGGCCATGCCGCCCGACAGATAGCCCAGGTTGACGTAGTCACGAGTCGCCACGCTAGGCGCGTTGGCGAATTCTTCGAGCAGCAAGCGTTCGGCGAGGCCGGGGCCGGTGGGCTGGGTCGAAATAAAAACGAGTCGTGCCTGCTTATCCAGCAGATGGCCCAGAACCGCGGTGAGGGCTGGTTTTAATTCGCCATAAAACGCCGGCTCGACATCCAAAGCTACCAGCACCGGCGCGTCAGCTGGTAGCACGTCGATTAAATTGAACACGTTTGCGCTCTCGGGCAGGGCGCTCAGTTCAGGGCGCGGGGCTGCCTGGCTGCCGGTCACAAAGGGCACCAATACGGCCAACATAAGCGCGAAGGCCATGACCGCGTTTAACACGCGGGTCGGGCGCGCCACGCGTTTGGATTCGTCTTCCTTGGGCAGCGTCTCGCCCGCCACCAGGTCGCGCAATACCGCGGCGTGGCGATATTGGCTATCGCTCACCTCAAGGCGATTTGAGAACACGGGCGCCTTGCCGATCTTGGCGATCTCCGGTTCGGCTTGCAGCACGCCGCTCAGGCCAGCAAGCGGGCCGACGCCCTCCTGATCGCCGCCCGGCAGCATCTCATCAGAGCGCGTATCCTCGTCCGGGAAATTCGTGCCGCCGGGGCGAATGGCCTGCAACCAGCTGGGCAATTCGCCGGGGCTGAGTGGCTCTGGCTCGGCGCTACCCTCGAAGGCAGGCGTGATCGTGGGCGGCGTGGCAGATTCCGCGGCCGGGATTTCGTAATGTTCTTCTTGTTCCCTGGGCTGAGATTCCAAATTCAGCCAATCCGGCACTTGCTCTGCGCTCTTAGCCTCCTCTTGCGCGTGTTCTTCTTCAGCCGCGGCTTTTTCTTTGTCGCGCTTTAAGCGCCGCTTTTCCAGGCGACTTGGGGGATTGGGTTGTGTATCAGTGAGCGCTCGCTCGCTATTTTCTTCCGCGCTTGCCAATGAAAGCGCTTCAGTTTGGCGCCGCTTGCGAATATCTTTTAGCCAGCTGGGTTCCTCGGCTGGAGGCGCGTCTTCTTTCGCCGGCTCTTGCGGCGCGGCTGGCTCGCTCTCTTCGCCTTCGCCGCCTTGCTTACCGCGCAAAGCCTTGAGCCAATCGGGCAGGTTTTCTTCGGGATCTTGTGTCGACATGGCTAGCCGCCGTAGGGCCTATCAGCCCCGATGAGGATACGCATGCCGGTGGTGACCGTGCCCAGCGCCACGCCGATCAGCAGCCCGCGCATAGCGCCCACAGACAAGAAGTTATTTACGTATGGCGCAAGTGTGCGCGTGAAATAGGGAATTTCCAAACCGAACAGCGGCCCGGCGCCGACCAGCAGGATACCCAGGGTGATAAGGAAGACCACCTTCATCAGATCGCTCTTATCGCGCAGCAAGCGCGCTGCGGCCAGCGTCAGGCTGACCGCCAGCACCGCCAGCAAGCTGGTCTCGATCGGCACTTGGATGTAATTGAAGATCCAGGTGGGAATGGCAGCCTGGCTGCCTTGCACCAGCGCGACCGCGAAGGTGGCCACCATAGCCACGATCAGCACGAAGCTATACAGCGGTTTTTCTTTGTCGCGGATTTTTTTGAAATGCACTTGAAATAAATTGACCAGGCCCAATAGCAAAGCCAGCGCTGCAAGCAAGATGGCCCAATTGAGAATGCGATTGCGCAGGTCAGCCAGGTCGGGGACGAAGAGGCCAACTAAGATCAGCAAACCAAAGCCGATGGCGATAGCAGTCGAAAGCGGCGCGCGGAAGCCAGTTCTCATTACAAGCTCTGCAAGATCGGCCCGAGCGCGGTGATCAAGATCAACAGAATGATCAGCCAGCGCAGCAAGTCTTGGGTGCGCAGGCTGGCCTGGTGCGCGTTGCCGGCGTTCATGTAGGCGCCGGCCGCGTACAGTTCTTCGCCGATGAGCGGCTCGTCCGCGCTGGCGAATAAGATGGCTTGCGAACTCAAGCTATCGCTGCCGGCCAGCGTAAAACTATTTCTGCGTTGGCTGGCGCCGGTGATCAGTCCAACTTCGCTGCCGAAGCTACCCACAAGCGCGCTGCCCGAAACGGACCGATCCAAGATCAGCGGCAGCGTGCCGGCCGCGTACGAAAACGGCGTTAGACCTGGCGCTTGCGCCAGCCGCAAATGATAGTGATCGCGAATCCCTAGGCGGCGATAGGTGACGCGCAGAGTGTCTTGCGCCAGCAGCATGATGCTGCCCTCGCCGCTGGTGGCGATGGGTGGCTGGTCGCTATCGGCGGTGATCTCGGCTACCTGGCGCAGCAGGGTTAGCCCGGCGAAGGCGGCGGCGCTTTGCGGACCGAGCAGGCCGCCGCGGCCCAGGCCGATCTGCAGGCGCGAGCCATCTTCGACCGAGAGCTCGATGCTGCGCTGCAAATGTTGAAATGCCGGGATGCTGCGCAGGGAGCGGCGCGGGTTGTTGCGGCCAAAAGCTGAGAAGAAGAGAATCAGCACAAATGCTAGGCCAATGATGACCAATGGAGATAGTGTCATTCGGTTTCTCGCAGAGTTTGGGCGAACGCGGCGCTCTGGTCGGGGTCTTCCATCATTTCCGCAAGGGCGCGCAAAGTCTTAGCCGGCATCCACGCGTCGAGCAAGGGCTGCGCAACGTACAGGCTCTGCGCGCCAAGTGTGGCGAAAGCGCCGCCGGATTCCAAGAACGCGGCCGCGAAGGAGGCGAGGCCCCAGCGTTGCAACTGCCGCGCCCACTTTTGCCAATCAGTTTTGTCTGTAGAGGAAATTCTGCTTGTTAAAGAAAGCACAGGATGGATTGTATATGCGCGTATAAGGAAGGTCAAGTGAAAGCATGAGTGCAGTAGTCAGAGGTCAGTAATCAGTGACCAGGAATCAGGCGATTTTGCCGGAAACGAATCGAATTTTTTCTTAGTCGTGCAAAGTAAAATGAATGAGATGAGTGAAGCAAATCTCGAGTCCGCCGTCCGTTTCGACCCCGAGCGTCGCAAGGGTTTGGCTCTGCACATCACCGCGCTGTTGGTGATCTTTGTCCTGCTTGCTATCCTGCTCACTTTGGCCTTCTCGCAACCCGTGGGAGTCTTGGTGGTTATCCTGTTGATCGCCGCATTGCTGCTCAGCTTGCTGCTGCCGCTGTTGTTCTACCGGCTATATTCGCTGATCAAATCGGGCTATTGGGTCAGCCGCGAAGGCTTGCGCCTGCGCTGGGGTTTGCGCGAGATCGATCTGCCGCACGCGGCGGTCGTCGACGTGGCGCGTGTAGTTGATTTGGAGAACTTCGTCGGGCCGCCGCGCTGGACCTGGCCGGGCGCCCTGGTGGGCGTGGTGCGTGAGGACGAATTAGGTGAGATCGAATTCATGGCGGCGGATAAACACGACCTGGTGCTGCTCGGCACTAAAGAACGCGTTTACGCTATTTCGCCCCAGAGCAGCCAGGATTTTGTAGCGAGCGTCAAACGCGAAGCTCTGCGTGGCAGCTTGCGCGCTATGCGGCCGCGCTCGGTTTCGCCCAGCTTCGTGCTGGTTGAAGCCTGGGCCGAGAAACGCGGCCGCCGGCTGCTGATCGCCGGAGCGGTTTTGGCGGTGGCGCTGCTGCTCCTGGTCGGCGTGCTGGCGCCCGGGCTGCCATCGATCTCGCTGGGATTCGAGGCGGATGGCTCGCCGCTTGCGCCCGTAGCAGGCGTGCAGCTCTTCTTATTGCCTGCGCTCAATCTTTTTTTCTACATGGGCAACTTTATGTTGGGTCTGCTCTTTTATCGTGAACCCAACGGAGCCAATTTCTCGTATCTGCTATGGGGCTGCAGTTTGTTTGCTAGTTTTCTGTTTCTCGCCGCGATCTTGTTTAGCCTATAAATAGGCGACTAATGTTTGCAATTTCCTTTCATTTCTCAACTGCGCAAATAACAATCGGCCTGGCGTTGGCTGCGGTCGTCGCTGCAGTGGCTTGGCGGCTCGGCGCGCTCAGTGGCAGCGGCGCGCTGGCCGCTGCGTTACTAGGCGGGCTGACCTATGGTATCGGCGGGTTGCCCGCCGCCATCTTGCTGATCGCGTTCTTTGCATCATCAAGTCTGTTCTCGCGGGCATTCTCTTCGCGCAAGCGCAAAGTCGCCAAGAATTTTGCCAAGGGCGGCCGACGCGATTGGGCGCAGGTGTTGGCCAACGGCGAGCCGGGCTTGCTAGCTTTGCTGGCTGGCGCGTTGGGCTGGATCCCGACGCCACTCGCCTGGGCCGCATTCGCCGGCGCTCTGGCGACGGTGAACGCGGATACATGGGCCACTGAACTTGGTGTGCTCAGTTCAACCGCGCCGTTGCTGATCACCAGCGGCAAGAAAGTGCCGGCGGGCACTTCGGGCGGCGTGTCGCTGCGCGGCAGCGCGGCCGCTTTGGGCGGCGCGGCATTAATCGCCGCGCTGGCGGCGTTGTTGGCCGGCAGCTGGCAAATCCTTTTGCTGGCCGCGCTGGCGGGCTTGCTCGGTTCCTTCTTCGATTCGACGCTGGGCGCAACAGTGCAAGCCATTTATTACTGCCCGAAATGCAAAAAAGAGACCGAACGCCATCCTTTGCATAGCTGCGGCACGCCCACCACGCTGCGGCGCGGCTGGCGCTGGCTGGATAACGATTGTGTGAATTTCCTCAGCGCGTTGGCTGGGGCCTGGCTGGCAGTTGGCACAACTACTTTTTTGCTGTGAGATAATCGCCGCGCTTCGCAACAATCCAATGAATCAAATGCGCGTGCCCATGTCTTCGCCGGACCTGACCGAGGCCGAACGCCGCGCCGTGGTCGCAGTGCTGAGCACACCTGTGCTCAGCATGGGGAAAGAAACTGAGAATTTCGAAGTGGAAATTTGCAAATTCTCCGGCAGCAAGCATGCCATCGCAGTCAATTCCGGCACGGCCGGCTTGCATTTGTGCGTGCGCGCCGTCGGCATCGGCGCGGGCGACCTGGTGTTGACCACGCCATTTTCTTTTGTGGCGTCGAGCAATGCACTGCTTTATGAAAATGCTGTGCCCGTGTTCGTGGACGTAGACATGCAAACCGGCAACATCGATGTGGAGCGGCTGGCGCAAGCCGCCGAAGCTTTAGCGAAGGGCGGCAAGGCGGCGCAGAGCTGGCTGCCGCGCACAGGCGCCAAGGCGCAGAAGGCCAAAGCCATCTTGGCCGTGGATGTGTTTGGGCAGCCAGCAGATTACGATGCCATCATTGCTATCGCTAAAGAATATGACCTGGCTCTGATCGAAGATTCGTGCGAGGCGCTCGGCGCCGAATACAAAGGCCGCGCCGCCGGCCTTTTGGGTGACAGCGCCGTCTACGCCTTTTATCCGAATAAGCAAATGACCACCGGCGAGGGGGGCGTGATCGTCACCGATGATGCCAAGGCGGCTGATTTCATGCGCGCCCTGCGCAACCAGGGCCGCGCCCCTGGCGACACCTGGCTGCAGCACACGCACCTCGGCTACAACTATCGCATCACCGAAATGAGCGCCGCGCTCGGGCTCGTG
>JBKJWG010000026.1:0-2524 GCA_046716985.1 Anaerolineales bacterium
CCCCCTGAACCATCTCCCCTCTAATCCGGCAACCCCCTTTTTTAATCTCTTCCTCGCTTTACCCCGATCCCAAACGATCCGCGGCTTTGTTAAATTCTGGGTCCATCTCTTCGCCCAGCTTTGCGCCACCATTAACAAAACCGCCCGGCAGAAAGGACAAAAGTACGGCAGGTCTGGTCATCCTTCGGCTTGGTATCCCAAGGTAAAACTAACAAATTATTGACCTCTGGTCAATTACACTGGTGATGCCCCGGCCTACTTGGGAAGGATTGGTCGATTCGGATTGGGCAATGTTCTAAATGTAGTTATCACACGTTTGACCAAAATATAACCAAAGCTACAAAAACTACAAAAGTTCTATTTACGCAATCTCACTTCACTTGTATCATGCCTCTTTGACATCCGCCATATTAATTTGTCAAAATAAGTCTAATCCAATAAGGAACAAAGATGCCTGAACTAACTCCCCGCACCTTAAACCATTTTGCCTTTTTTCGTTTCTGTCAACCTTACCACCAGCTCGACAATGACAAGCGCAAACAGATGCATCGCCAATTCCTTATACACTTGGAGCATGCGGCCGAACAGCTGGATATATATCAAGTCTATCCCGCCTCAAACGGCGCGGATATCCTGGTGTGGACGGCGATAGAAGCCGACGATCCTGAATCCTTGCATGGGTTTTTTACTCGCTTTGCCCAGGCCACTAATCCGTTCCGCGATCTAATTGAACCGGTGCACACGCTTTGGGGCTTAACCAAACCCTCCCAATACACCAAGAGTCGTTCCGCACAGGAAATCGACCCATTCGCTAAGTCTCGCAAAATGTATCTGACAATTTATCCGTTCACCAAGACCGGGGATTGGTACTTGATGAGCCGGGAAGCTCGTCAGGGCATGATGAACGAACACATCCGCATTGGAAAAGAATATCCCGAGATTAAACAGCTGCTGCTCAATTCATTTGGTTTGCAGGACCAAGAATTTGTGGTTGTCTATGAAACCAATGACCTTACCCAGTTCTCGGACCTGGTCTATGTGCTTCGCGATACAGAAGCACGCCGCTACACCAAAGGTGACGCTCCACTTTTCACTGCGATTTACCATAAGCCGGAAAAAACCCTGGCTTTGTGGGAGGAGCGTGCGAATGTTGAGGCAGGTTAATGAGGACTGAAACTAAAGAAACCATCGGATTGCTGCTCATGGCCTACGGCAGCCCGGAAGATCTCAGCCAAATGGAAGCCTATCTTCTTGATGTGCGCGAAGGCCGTCCGCCTTCTCCGGAGCTGATCAAGGAAATTACGGAACGGTATAGGAGGATTGGAGGCAAATCTCCTCTTTTGGAGCGAACCCGCGAGCAAGCAAAGGCATTGGAAAATGAATTGAACAAGCGCTTCGCCGGTAAGGAAAAAACCTTTAAGGTGTTTGTGGGTATGCGCCACTGGCAGCCGCGTATTCATAGCACCATAAATCAAATGGTTGCGGCCGATATTCACAAGGCGGTAGCACTCGTCATGGCACCCCATGGTTCTCGCATGAGCACTGGAAAGTATTACCAAATGCTTGATGAGGCTCTGGATGGGCAGAGAATAGAATTTACACGCATCCAAAGCTGGCATAAGCATCCGGGTCTACTTGACGCTATTGCGGAAAAAATTGAGATTGGCCTGGCCAAGTTCGGCGACAAAATTCCTTATGTCATCTTTACTGCCCACAGCCTGCCCACCAAAATACTGGAAATGGGCGATCCATACGACGACCAACTCAATGAAACCGCCCGACTTTTAGCTGATCGTTTTGAGCTGCAAGCTGATGCTTGGCGGTTTTGCTATCAGAGTGCGGGAGCCAGTGCCATTCCATGGCTTGGACCCCCAATTGAAGAAGTGGTCACCGAACTTGCCAAGAAAGGCAAAAAAAATCTACTAGTGGTACCGATTGGTTTTGTCTGCGATCATGTGGAAGTGCTCTATGACATTGACATAAGCGCCCGCCAAATCGCTGAAGAATATGGAGTCCACCTTGAGCGAAGCCCATCTCTGAATGCTTCCCCGACTTTTGTGGCCGCATTGACTGATTTGGTGCAGGAGCATTTGTCCGCTGACTAAAAATGCGAGATCAGAGAGCATGAATTTGTATTGTCTAGGTCTTAGCCATCATACCGCGCCGCTAGCGTTGCGTGAAAAGCTGGCCATGGGGGAAAAATCGCTTAGAGCCTTTCTCAATGAACAGCGGTCCACCGGCAAGGTGGTTGAGATAGTGATGCTTTCTACCTGCAACCGAGTGGAAGTCTACTTTACTTCTCCATACAGCGGCTTTGGCCAAATGATTGAGGACTTGGCTGCAACAAACGGCGTAAGGTCGCAAGAGTTAAAGGACCACAGTTATGGTTTGCAAGACGATGAAGGAGTGAGCCATTTGTTCTGTGTGGCGGCTGGCCTAGACTCGCTGGTGGTTGGAGAAGCGCAAATCCTAGGGCAGGTCTCACAGGCCTCCCAACTTGCTCAAGCCTCCCAAACCGTCGGAC